>JAUIHJ010000244.1 GCA_030432015.1 bacterium | reverse complement strand
TAGACCCAAGTCCTGCAGCTCGAAATTGCAGGCAACCGCCATGAATGGCAAGCGCCCGTAGCTCAGTTGGATAGAGCAGCGGACTTCTAATCCGCAGGTCGTTGGTTCGAATCCAACCGGGCGTGCTTGAGACTCGCGTTAGTTTGCCGGTTGCAAAATCGTATTCAACGCCGGTTTTATCGTCGCAAGGTGCGGCGTAACTTGGACGGGCGCATTACTCCGCACGTATGAAGAAGCGTATCGCACGTTGGTCTTCCCTTGACTCGTCCAGCAAATCCTACTTGCGATCCTGTTCAAGCTCGACCATGAACTTCTCGCGCTCAGTCGCCTCGTCAGTACCCGCTTGGGCGATACCTACTTCACGCACGAGGCGAGGCGTTGCCGTCAGGGGCAGTTCATCCCCATTCTTTCCCCGTCACTCTTGCGACTAAATCGCCGAGCGCGATTCAGCAGCGCACACCCCGTCAGCGGGACAGGCACTTTTTCGCCGACAGGCGGGTTTTCCACAGTTGAGTCTGACGGGCGGCGAAAAACGAGCCGGTCCCGGATTGTCTCCGAATTGCACGCGGTCATTTAGCCCACAAGCTCAGGAAGCGGCCGGTGGTGACCGACGAGGTATTGCGGTCGTCCGGCGAGGTCGGTGAATTGCGTCGTCGCGACGTCGATGCCCAGTCGCTGGTACAGCGTCGCAAAGACATCACGGAAGTGAATCGGCCTGGTAGCAGGATCTTCGCCGAAGCGTGTCGTCGAACCCAGCACTTGCCCGCTGCGCATCCCTCCGCCGGCAAGCAACGCGCCTCCCACATTGGGCCAGTGATCGCGGCCCGCGTTGGTGTTGATCTTGGGGGTGCGGCCAAACTCGCCCCACACCACGACGGCGACTTCGTCCAAGAGCCCACGCTTTTCCAGATCCTCGATCAACGCCGACAAACCAAGGTCGAACAGCGGCAGCGTACCGCGTGCTTCGCCAAAGTTGTCTTTGTGCCAATCCCAGTTGTAGTCACCCTGCAACATGCGACCAAAGGGCCACCGGTTGAATGCGATCGTTACGCAGCGGGCGCCTGCTTCGATCACCCGCCGCGCCAACAGAAACTGGTCCAGGTGCGTTCGACCCTCACGCTCGGTGGGATACTTCCGCTCCAAACCGTAACGGCGTCGGCTGGCAGGTTCTTCCTGGCTGAGGTCCAGTGCTTTGGCCAACCGCGGTGACGTCAGCACCTCGAATGCCTGACGGTGAAATTCATCAAGGCCGTCGCGGAAGCCCGGCGCATCGACGCGGCGTCGAAAGTTGTCGAATCCGCCCAGTAGCGCTCGTCGATCGGCCAACCGACGAAGGCTGGCACCGTTGAGCATGATGTTGCGGCGGTCGACCGCCTCGACTTCAAACCCGGCGTGCGCCGGCCCCAGATAGCCCGGCTGCGTCGGTGCGGTACGCATGATGAACCTCGCGTCGGCGTCGAGCGGCACGAGATCGACGGCCGCTGGCACACCGGGCGTACGCAAGCCGAACTGTTTCGACAACACGGCACCCATCGACGGCCAGCCGCCAGGCGGGAACCCGGGAATCATGGGCGAAGAAGGCATCGCCGCGTGCGACTCCCAACCGGTCGTGCACCAGTGTGTATTGTGGTCGTTCTTGAAACCCACCAGAGACCGAAGCAACGTCACTCGATCCGTCAGTTCGGCAAGCCTCGGCAGCAATTCGCAGATTTCAATGCCGGGCACACGGGTCGTGATCGGCCGAAACTCGCCACGAATCTCTGCCGGCGCATCCGGCTTCAGATCATACATATCCAGGTGGCTGGGCCCGCCTGGCAGGATGACCATGATGATCCCCTTGATGCCGCGGCGACCACCGCTGGCGGCTTCGCCCTTCAATATCTCCGGGAGGGCCAGCCCGCCCATCGCCAGCCCGCCGATCTTCATCCACGAACGGCGCGAGATCCCGTCACAGTAACACGATTCGTTGCCGGCGATAGTGAGCATCGTTAACTCCTCGATAAAACGCGAACGCATCGATAAGCGTTAATCTATCGAGGTACCAGGTCCGTTGCAATGAGAACGGACGCCGCCGGTCCTTCTGATCCGCGCGATGTGACTCAGTGTGGGTGGCCGATTCCCATGCACGCGCCGGGGCTGCTCCGGCTGTGGGTGATGCCGACTCGAACATGGCCTTGTTCGAATCCTCCACCATCCCGACATCCCAGCAACATGGTCGCTCAACTCGAATTCAAAACTGCCCCAGTGACTCACTCGCGTTGGGCGAAATCAGAGTTCCATTTTCATCCCATCGCTGAACGGGTTCGCGAGGAACTCCAGATTCGAATTCGGCTCGGAGCTTTCGTTGGCCGTTCGGATGCCACTCGCGGAATTCGCCATCAGGTATGCCATTTTGAAAATTGAACACGCCGGCTGGCTGCCCGGTCGCAAACCAGGTCTTCCATTCGCCGTGCTTCTTGCCATTACGCCATGTCCCCTGCGACTCTGATTTGCCGTTGTGGTGCCAGTGAATCTCTTCGGCATTGCCATCTGCCGAAATGTGTCCCTCGCCTTCTTTCTTGCCGTCGGGGAAATACTCCTGCCAGGCCCCAGTCTGCCGTCCCATTTCATAGTGCCCCGTCCATTTTAATTGGCCATTCGGATAATACGTCGACGCGGGCCCGTGTGGCACCAATTCGCCCTGAGCGTTTCGTGTGACCGTTCGCTCTGCCTTCAAAACGCCATCGTCGTAACGCTGTTCCTGCTCCCAGGAGGATGGCTCGACCGTCGCGGCGGGAGGAGTCTCGACGGGTTCCCCAGCAACGGCGTTCCTTGTTTGCTCGGATGACGACACCGGCGGGCGTTGAGCGGCTGGCCAAACGCCTACCAATTCGAGTAATTCGACGGACGCGTTTATCGTGACTGCAATGCCGACGCCAACCGCCAAGCCACCCGCGATGCGGACAGCGAGCGGCTTTTTGCGAAATCGTCCGGACAACAATCCGACCGGGACGCCGATTAGCAAGCCCACGATGTAAGGAATTGCAAATTGCATCGTTCACACCTTCGTCATCGCTGCACGGCCGGAGTGAGCCGTACTCGCGACGACAACGTTCGACGAAATGGAACGGTCCCGCGCGGAGTTCCGGCAGGTTCCACGACAACCGGGAGCTCTTCGGTCCGGGGAAAACACCGGGCCTACGGTTACCTCGCGGTGCCGGACGCCTGCACGAGTTCGCGGTGAATCTGCTGTCGGACTTGACGGCGTCGTCCGTCGACGTGGTCAGCGCTGGACGTGAGTGCCGCCTTTGACTTTGAAAGCAGACCATCCGATAGCCTCCAGATGGCGATCTGGTGGTCGTTAGCCTGGCCGCGGTTGATGCGTTTACCCGTGGCCGTTAGCAAGTACCGACCGGACGCATCCACCTCCATCTGCTCGACGCCGTGGTTTTGGTGCAAACTGCCCAGCAGAATGCTCTCCCGCGTGAGTATATCGTGGCATCGTATCTCACCGTTCTTATGGCCGGTAATGAGGTGGTTCGCTTCCCAGAAGGGTACAACGTTCGTTGCCTCGCTTTCGAATTCCAACGTCCCCGCGACCTCGTTGCGGCGAACATCAAACAATTGCAGGTGCGGACCACGGCGGACGATCGCGATGTTGCCGTCCGGTGACAGCGCCGAAATCGTTGCTCCCTCGACCAATGTTCGCGTCGCGCCGGTGTGGCGATTCCAAAGCTGCCCACCAACCCCAATATTTCCGCCCTGCGTTTCAAAGACCTTCCAAACGGGTTGAGGAAATGTATGTTGTGCGGAGACTTTGTCATCCCGCCAAATCCAGTCAACAAGACGATTCGACTGATACCCGATCAGCAAGTTGCGTCCGCCTTCGGAAAACCGGACGCTATTGGCCTTGCGGAGCTTGCCGATGCTGGTTTCGTAAGTAGCCAGGATCTTGCCGTCGGCCAGGTGAACGACGTCAACGGCACCGTACCACCTTCCAAGTGCAGCGATTTCCATAAAGGGATGGATCGCAACCGAGCGGATGGGTTGCCCACCTTGTCGCCGAACCACCTCATTGTCGGAGACGCACAGGGACTCCTCATCGAAGTCATCCACTTTCCACCATTCCCAGGTTCCAGGTCGCCAACCCAGCCCCAAGACTGCGACCTTTCCGTCGGCGGACAGCGCCGCACTTGTAATCGGGTCGGAACTCGAACGCCACTTCGACAAACGAAAGTCATCGACACATAACGAATAGGGGGTGGATGCTTCGACTTGGGTTGGCGGTTCCGTCATCTCCCACGTCATGCGGCTCGCTTCTTCTAACGCGGCATGCGATTCGACGAAGTCAAACAACTTTGATGAAATCGCTCGCCCGTCTTGGGGACGGTCTTCATGGATCAATTGCAGTGCCATTTGCAGGTCACCAATTCCGGCCGCGATTTGCCCCATGTTGTGCAAGATCATTGCGGACCAGAGGTGGTCAACGGCTACTCGCATGGGATCTCGGGGGGCGAGTCGGCGGCACTCCTGCAGCGCTTCGAGGGCCTTTTCATAGTGCCTCAGACGGTACAGGACCACCATCCGCGAATGCGCATATTGCCACGCTTCTTGCGGATAGCGGTCCGCCTCCTCGATGATCGCCGCGACCATGCGGCCCAAGTCCCCCGGCGGGTTTGCCTGCATACAGCAAATCCGTGGGATGGTCCGCGGTGCTTCGCCCGTTTTGCTCCATCGATCCGCCAGCCAATTTCGATGGTATTCGAATCGCTCTCTGGCGCGTTCATTGTCACGATCCTGCAGACCGACGTACAACCACATGACTGCAGCTCGCCCATGATTGGGCCGATCATCTGGATTCCGGCTCGCTTCCCGCTCGGCGAGTTCCGCCGCCTGCTCGTATTGGCCTCGCCGAAATATCTCCTCAATATTGGGTGGTGTCGTGGTATGCCGTGGTATCTGGCGTATCTGAACGATGGACGTCTGGCCCGACTTCACGGTCAAAACGCCAGCGACCAATTCGAACTGCTCATCACCAGAGAGAAGTCTCATGTCGTAGCGGCCCGCTTCGATGTCGACGGTCCAGCGCCCCGACATTTCCATCACACGAACGGTCTTGCCATCCTTGTCGAGTGCAAGTCGCACGTCGGCAGCATTTACTCCGTTCGGGAAAGTGACCTCGACGGTTCCGTGTTCGGTGCGGAATGTGATGGCCGAATACACTGCTAGAGTTACCAATAGCAGGACGGCAGCTGCGAATGCAAGGATGCTTCGATTCCGGCGGATCCGGTTTGGCAATCGAATCGAATCCACTTTCGGCTGCGATTCGGAACGCGCGACGACAAACGAAACGTCGTCGGTGACATCCACATCGGCCGATGGCATGTCGAGGCTCGTCTTGCATTCCTCAGCAAGTGCAACCAAGTCTGCGTCGGCCGTAAAACGGCTCAACTCGCTGGCGAGGTCACTCGCCGACTGGGGTCGATCCTGCGGCGATTTTGCAAGCATTTCTCGCAACAGAACACGCAATCCCTCTGGCACGTCAGTTCGAAACGTCGCGATATCCAGCGGCGGCTGATGCAGCACGGCCTCAATTCGTTCCGGGGTATCCGCTGATCGGTCTCCGCAGGGAGTGCGCTTTGTAAGTAACTGAAAAAGCGTGGCGCCGAGCGCATAGATGTCTGCCCGGCCGTCAACTCGGGTGCTCGCAGTAATTTGCTCGGGGGCCATGTAGTCGAGCGTGCCCATGATCTGCCCGACGGACGTGAGACGGTCGCCGACGACGACGTTCGCCGTTGACTCAAACTCCGTGTTGTTTAATCCAGCCAGGCCGAGGTCGAGGACTTTCACGGTTCCATCCGTTGCGAGCATCAAGTTGGATGGCTTGACATCCCGATGCACAAGGCCGTTATCGTGTGCGTGCTGGAGACCGATGGCAGCCTGATGAATGATCTTGCAGGCGTCTGCGACGCTTAGCGGACCACGGCCGTGGATGATTCGCGCGAGGTCAGCTCCCTCGACCAGTTCCATAACCAGAAAGTGCTGACCATCGACGGTGCCAGCGTCGGATGCGCTCACGACATTTGGGTGGCTTACACTACCAACGGCACGCATCTCCTGCCGAAACCGGCTTACAGAATTCTTGGACCGCAATTTGTCCGTCGGAAGGATCTTGAGTGCGACGCTCTTACCTAAGTGAACATGAACTGCCTGATAGACCGTGCCCATTCCCCCTTCGCCAATTTTTCTTACGAGGCGATAGTCTCGCAGCCGCTTGCCGCGGGCAAAGTGCTCTTCGGCTTCGGGTTCAGCAGACGTATCGGTGAGTGACAGATCGGCAGTGTTACGGAGCCGGCAAAGTTCCGGCTCGTTGAGAAAGCGTTCGATCCGGAGCCCGTCCCGAAGCCTCGCTAACACAGGGTCTTGGCTGCTCTCGAGCCGTGATAAAACGAGTTCGCAGCTGGCACAATCTTCGACATGGACCGATATCTGCTCTGCTTCAGCGTCGCTCACCGTTCCTTCAAGGAATTCACGAAGGCGGTTTTCGGTAGGGCACGTCAGCTTCATGGCGTTCCTCCTAACGGCGATGGTTTGAACTCGACTACAAGAACAACACAGCAGCGCAACGCCTTGTTCGCCCGGCGGACTGGTGGCCCCCACGTTCGTCGCGACAACCGCCTATTGTGACACGACTTAGGAATCAGGAAAGATCTTTCAGATCCCGTCGCAGTCGTTGCGTGACGCGATATTTCGCCTGGCGAACGGCGGCGGGTTGCATGCCAAATTGAGCGGCAACCTCTACCGCAGAATGCCCCTCCATGGCGACCAGCCAAAAACACTGCCAGGTGCGGTCGTCAAAGCTCGACCGTGCAGTGTCGAGAATTGACTGAATCGAAGAAGCTTCGTCAGAAGATGGAACCGCGGACAACGATTCCTCGTCGACCAAATCTGGCTCCTGCAACAACCGGATTTGAATCGACGTCCCCCCTTGGGGACGCGGTCCGCGAAGTGTGCGAGTCAGGTAGTTGCGGATCAGGTTGATCGTCACGATAAAGAGCCAGCCTCGGAAACTCCCGTTGCCGCTTCTTCGAGAGAAGCTTGTTATGGATCGGCTGACCGCTTGAAACACCTGCTGTGACACGTCCAGAGCATCTGCTGGCTGCAGGTCGCAGTTTCTGCACCATAGATAAATCAGCGGCGAGTATTCGTCAACAAATTGCGACCACGCTTGCTCGTCGTGCGCCTGAATCCCATCGACCAAACCATCGTCGGTTGAGCCAGGGTTTGCCGGTTCATGATGCGATGACGAAGTGTTCAACGTGGTTTCTGCCTACACACGACCGAGTCACGATTGAGGTTCATTCTAACCGCTTGAATTCTATCCCGGCACCCGCGATGAAATCCGAGCCGACTGAGGGCTCCGACCTGCCTCCGGTGACCTCGAACCTGTCACACCTGCAACGCACGGAACTGCTTCGCTATCATAGTCGCTCGTCCGTTGATCGTTGAAAGATGCACGATAGGGATCGTTGATGAATTTCGTATTAGCTTTCACTCCGGCAGGGCGGGTCGTGGCGATCGAATCGTCGAGTGTGCAAGGTACGCTGCTGGAAGTTGATGGAGGGGGTGCTACCGATCGGCAGGCCTCTAACCTCGCCAAGGCGTTCGCTGCCTCACAAGCGGAAGGGTTGTTCGTGTTGGCGACCGAGAAGTTGGCCGCCACGCTTCCGCCATCGCTCGACTACTGGCGATCGTTCGCCGGGCGTTACCTTTCCGAGCTGTGCCACTCGTCCCACACCGGCGGCGAAGTGACGCCTCCACCCGACGCGACGGAACTCGACGCCGTCGTACACAACGCGCCGCCGATGCAGGGAGCAGAGTACATTACCAGCGATGGGCTGGCCGCCGTCTGGTCGGACCTGGATGCGTGGGTGCGGACGGAGGGAGCGGCTTTCGAGACTGGCTTGTCGGGCTTTCTCAAGCGTCGCGCTTCGCTGTGGCATCAGGTGGGGCGAGTCTGCTTTCACCTGGCTGAGAATAAACGTGACGTCGACTACCCGTTTGCGTTTATTGCGACGTACGCGCCGACGGTGACTTCAAGTTCGCGCGTGCAGTACCAGCCTCTCAGCAATGCCTTGCGGCAATACAGCGGCCAGCGTGACAAGAAAACACTGATTCAACTGCTCTCGCCGGTGCATACTGCCTCACAGCGCAGTGAGTTCGCGCGGGAATTGATTGAATCGGGAGACATCTATCAGCCGCTCGCGTGGACGCCGCCTCAAGCCTATCGCTTTCTCAAGGAGGTGCCGCTGTTCAAGGAGAGTGGCGTCCTCGTGCGGCTGCCGGATTGGTGGAAGAAGCGACCGCGTCCCCGCGTGAGTGTAACGATTGGCGATAACCAGCAGAAGCGGTTCGATGCTGCGGGAATGCTGGATTTTCAAGTTTCGTTGGCCCTCGGGGATCAGAAACTGTCGGCGGCGGAATGGCGCGAATTGATGGCAGCCGACGATGGATTGGTGTTGCTTCGGGGGCAATGGGTGGAGGTGGATCGCGAGCGGCTGAACGAAGCCCTCGAGCATTGGAAACAGATTGAGGAAGATGCCGTAGATGGCGTATCATTCGTTGAAGGCATGCGGTTGCTCGCCGGTGCGTCGAAGGATCTGGCGGACGACGAAGATCAGTTAGAGGACGCACGCGACTGGTCGTTCGTCCAGGCAGGCGACTGGCTCGGCAGTTTACTCGCGGATTTGCGCCGCCCCGAGCAACTCGCGGCAGCCGATCCCGGGGCGCTGCTGAAGGCGACCCTGCGTGCGTACCAGCAGACCGGTGTCAGGTGGCTTTCCTTCCTCTCGAGCCTTGGGTTAGGAGCATGTTTGGCCGACGATATGGGGCTCGGGAAGACGATTCAGATCCTGGCGCTGCTGCTGACCTTGCAGGCGAAGGAAAAAACACAACGGAAACGCAAACCGACGCTGTTGGTGTTGCCGGCCTCGCTGCTCTCAAATTGGAAGTCCGAGATCGAGAAGTTTGCGCCGTCGCTTAACGCCGTCTTCGTTCACCCGTCGGAAACCCCGGCGGACGATCTGGCTCGTCTGGCCGAGCGGCCGCAGCGGACGTTACGTGATGTCGATGTCGTGTTAACAACGTACGGCATGTTGCAGCGGCAGGCGTGGTTGCTTGATGTCGCTTGGCGCCTGGTCGTGTTGGATGAAGCGCAGGCGATCAAGAACCCCGCGGCCCGGCAGACCAAAGCCGTCAAACGTGTCAAGGCGGATGCCCGCATCGCATTAACGGGAACGCCGATCGAGAACCGCTTGTCGGACCTGTGGTCGCTGTTCGACTTTCTCTGCCCTGGTTTGCTGGGCTCGCAGAAGAAGTTCCAGGCGTTTGTGAAGCACTTGAGTTCCGGCGAGCAGGACAACCGGTATGCACCGCTGCGCAGTCTGGTTCAGCCCTACATTCTGCGCCGCATGAAGACCGACAAGTCAATCATCGCGGATCTGCCGGACAAGACGGAGGTGCAAGCATCGTGTGGACTGAGCAAACGGCAGGCGGCCATGTACACGAAACTCGTCAAAGAACTGGCAGATGCGCTGAAAGGGCTCGACGGGATGAAGCGGCGAGGCTTGGTGCTAGCGTACCTCATGCGGTTCAAGCAACTTTGCAATCACCCCAGCCAACTGAACTCGGACGGCCGCTTTGAGCCCCAGGAGAGCGGCAAGTTTCTCCGGCTGGCTGAGATCTGCGATGAAATTGCGTCCCGACAGGAGAAGGTGTTGATCTTCACTCAGTTTCGCGAGATGACCGGTCCGCTGGCCGATTATTTGGCGACGGTGTTTGGCCGGACGGGACTCGTGCTGCACGGCGGGACTGCGGTCAAGAGTCGCCAGAAGTTGGTCGACCGTTTTCAGCGCGACGATGGCCCGCCATTCTTTATCTTGTCACTGAAGGCCGGTGGTACGGGCCTGAATTTGACCGCCGCGTCGCATGTCGTTCACTTCGACCGCTGGTGGAACCCCGCCGTCGAAACTCAGGCCACCGATCGCGCGTTTCGAATCGGCCAAAAACGAAATGTGCTGGTTCACAAGTTCGTTTGTCGCGGTACGATTGAGGAGCAAATCGACGCGCTGATCGAAGAGAAGAAACAACTGGCCGATGACCTGTTGACCGGAGGCGCCGAGAAGCTACTCACAGAATTGAGTAATGAGGCTCTGATCGGACTTGTCTCGCTGGACGTCGAGCGAGCCACCGTTTAATTTGCTACGTCAGCCCGTTAACGGAGTAACCTATTATGGCACGCTACGGATCCGGTTACGGTTGGAAACCCTATGTCTCGGTAGCCGAACGACGACGACGCGGCGCGAAGAAGTTGGACTCACTTCGCAAGAGAGGCTTGGACGTTCAACCGATTGAAATCGAGGGTCGCAAGATCG
>JAUIHJ010000243.1 GCA_030432015.1 bacterium | reverse complement strand
ACTTCGTTCTGAGCCACGTTTCGGTAACAAGTGAAATGAAAAAACGAGCACTCGAGCTACAAACAGAACTTGAAGCGCATGTGGCTGACTATAAAGTTGCTCAAGAAAAAACGCTCGAGCAGTGGCTGGCGATCTTTTTAAGCTAAGCTTAAAGAGAATCATAAAAGGTTTATAAGGTTTACTAATTCTACAATGCCATTTTAAGGAGATAAAGGTAAGGGGAATCCTTTACACGGCATGAAATCACACCTCAGTATGGGCGTGGAACTCCGACCCTGGTTGATCTCGACGGTGACCATGATCTGGATATTCTTTCCCGAGTCGGCGATGAGGACTTCACGGTTTTTCACAATGAGGCTGGCAACTGGCGCGCCACGCAGATCCATGATCCGGATGCAACGAACATCATCCGGACCGCCGTGGGCGATGTGGACGATGACGGCGACCTGGAGATCTTTGCCGCGTATCTTGGCGGTGAACCCGGCACGCCGATCCCCAACAGCGTGCGGTTTCATCGGCAGGTGGCGGTCGACGTCGGCGATCTGGACACCACGCAAGTCAATCGAGCGATGCACGTCGCGAAAGGCTCGCAACTCGGTTCACTGCGCGACACGGACTCTCTCTCCCAGGCCACCGGCAGCGGTCGCGAGGACGACAATCTCGGCCCGCTGGATGACGAGGATGGCGTCATTTTCGACGCGCCCATTCGAGCGGGGCAACTGGATGCCCACGTGACGGTGCTCGTACAAACAAGCACAACAGCGTCGCTCGATGCCTGGATCGACTTTAACGACGACGGCATTTTCGGCGGCCCGGGCGAGCGGATCGCGGCGGCCTTGGTGCTTGATCAGGGCGAACACCAAATCGAGTTTTCCGTCCCCAATGGTACGGTCCCGGGCCAACATTCCGCACGCTTTCGCCTGACCGACGCGCCGGCCGACTCGAGTTTGCCCAAACCGGCCTCACCCGTCGGCCTGTTATCGAGTGGCGAAGTCGAAGATCATCTCGTCGAGATTCTGCCCGCCAAGCCCGTTGGTGCCTGGACTTACTCCGCCGTCAGCACGGGTGGCTCGACCGTCAACCAGACTGCCCTCGGCGATCTGAACGGCGATGGCCTGCCAGACTTGATCAGCACCTCCGACGGTGTCTACTGGCAGATCAATCAGGGCAACGGTAGCTGGGGCAGTCGCCGCATCATCGTGCCGGCCGGAACGGGCACGGAGTACACGACGGTCACCGTCGTCGACTTGGATCAAGACGGCGAAATGGATATCGTCGCTGCCCAGGTGGCCCCCTCGGATCGGCTATCCTGGTTTCAACGGAAGGCGGGCGCGATTCATCGGTATGATATTCCAACGGGCCAATCAGATATTCGAAAGATCATTCCGACGGACTTTGATCAGGACGGCGACTTGGATTTGCTGGTCGCATCGCATGGCGACCAAGTCGTGCAGCTTTACGTGAACGACGGTTCCCTCCCGCAGGAAGATCCCCTGTCGCCCCCCTACCCTTTTGAAACGTCACCCATCTTCGCGCTCGTCGTGCCCACAGCGTCGGATATTGCCGTGGGCGACCTCGACGGGGATGGTGATCTGGATGTCGCCGCCACATCCTCACTCAGCGGGCTCTATTGGATCGAGAACCGCGGCCCGCTGACTCCCGACTTACACGGTTTACAATCTGGCTTCTTCTCCCGGGTCTCAATGGCCGATCTCGACGACGACGGCGATCTTGATCTGGTCGTCGCCTCACCGTCAGGTGTGTCGAAAGGAACGTACTGGTACGAGAACGAGGGTGGATCGAAGAAGACGTTTCAGCGGCGCACGATCGAAAGCGATGCAACCGTTCCGTCTGAGGTCATTCCGGCGGACATGAATGCGGATGGACATCTTGACATCGTGAGATTCTCCACCACCAGCGACTCCCAGACCATATTCCTCAGCGATGGCGCGAACCGGCCCAACTTCACGCCCTGGGAGATTGCCTCCGGGCCGGCCGCCGCGTCGGTTGCGGTCTCCGGAAACCTGGCCGATGCGGATCGCGACGGCGATTTGGATCTGGTGACGGTGGACATCCTGGGAAATGTCCACGCCTTCTTCGCCCAGGATCCGGGGGATGCCCCTTTCGCCATCGATGGGGCGCCCACCGTCAGCTTGGGTTATGTCGAGGACGAATATGGCCCCGGCAGCGTCTATTTCACCTTTTCCGAAACGGTCACAGGTCTCGATCTCGGTGACCTGCAATTGCAGCGAGGCACAGACACGATCGACCTGTCCGACGCCGCACTGGAGAAGCTGACGTCGAATGAATTCCGGCTCTATCTTCCCGCGGCCGCGCGGCACGATGGCGACTACACGTTGACGTTGACGGCCAGCGGCTCCGGCATTGAGGATGCGTTCGGCGAGTTGTTCATCGCCGACGCGTCGGAGAGCTGGACACAAACGGTCTTTTCGGTCGTGTTTGCCGACCCGATCGCCACTCCCGTTGCCGAATTGCCCGACATCACGATCGAATTTTCCGAGCCGCCCAACTCGGTTGCGTTGGCTGACTTCCAATTGATCGCCAACGGGCTTCCCCAATCGCTCGCGTCGTTGCAATTAGCGAGTGATTCCGCGACGCGTTACACGCTGCCTCTGTCCCAATTGGTCGCTCCACCGGACGGCGAATACGAACTCGTCTTTTCCCGTGTCGGCGCGAACATCTTTACCGTCGACGCGCATCCGCTGACCAACAGCCTGTCAGCCAAATGGACGCTGGACACCGCCGCGCCTCGCGTGCGGATGCTCTACGACGTCAGTTCGAGGCCCCATGCAGAGCCGTTCTACGGGGCCTTTGTTCGTTTTTCCGAGAACATGTTCAACCGAGTTTACGCGTCGAATCTGCACCTGGTACGGGATGGCGTGGAGATTGATCTCAGCGACATCAGAATCGAACAGGAAAATTTCAGGGATTTTGAAATCGAGCTGCAACCTTACATTCAGGAGTCCGGCGACTACACGTTCACCATTGGCCCAGCCGCAGATTCCGCCAGCGATTTCCTCAAGGATCGAGCCGGCAATCGCATGGACAGTCCACTGGTTGTGCCTTTTACGATCGATCGCGATCCTCCGACCGCCAGCTTTCAGCCGCCTGTGCCAGGCGGCCAGAACCGCGTGGTCGTCGAATTCGCCGAACCTGTGGTCAATCTGGATGTCAGCGACTTCCGGCTCAGCCGCAACGGTGCGCAGCTTGAATTGGCAGAGACAGCGTTGGCGATGGTCGACGGCACCGAGTCAACGTACCTCGTGCAGCTGCCAGCAACCGCCACTGGCTCCGGCGAATACACGCTCTCCTTGTTCACGAGTATCGCGGATGTCGAGGACCTCGCGGGCAACCGCATGCGGGCGACGTCGGAGGCAACGTGGAACGTCGATGTGGTCGCTCCCACCGTCAACGTGCTGGATGTGACACCCAGCATGCGTCAGATCAGCGTCGGTCTGGTGACGTTTGAGTTCAGCGAACCGGTCAGTGGATTCGACGTGCAGGACGTTGTCGTTTCGCGTGACGGTGTTCCCATCTTTGCACCGCATCTCGAATTGTTGAGGCTGACCGACAAACGCTATGGCGTCGACCTTTCGCGGATCACCACGATCTCAGGCGACTACACGGTCACGCTGGATCCAGCGACCGCCGGCATCCGCGACGCTGCCGAGAATGCACTCGCCACGACCGACACGGAAGCGTTTTCCATCATGTTCGTCGATGGCGACGCGGACAGCATTGGCGACGTGATCGAAGCCCGCGCGCCCAATGCGGGCGATGGGAATGGTGACAACACACCGGATGCCGAACAGGCCCATGTTGCGTCGCTGCCGGCGCCCCAGGACGGGACCTATGTCACCGTGGTCGCCGATCAGAATCAAACGCTTGCAGACGTGCAAATCATCGAGGAACCAGTCGCAGACGGCGCGCCGGATGATATTGATTTCCGCCTCGGCTTTCTCGATTACGATCTCACCGGTGTGCCCGTGGGCGGGTCGACCGTGGTGACGATTTTTCTCGAGGATGCGACCAACGTCAACAATTACTACAAATTTGGCCCGACGCCGAACAACCACCAGCCGCACTGGTATCGCTTCAATTTTGACTCGGCGACCGGAACCGGAGCGAAGTTTCTCGAAGATCGTATCGAGCTGCATTTGATCGACGGCGAACGTGGCGACGACGATCTGACCGCCAACGGCGTCATCGTCGATCCCGGCGCACCGGCATCGGACTTGCGCGCGGCTCCCTGGCAAAACCCCTTCGATCCGCTGGACATCAACGAAGACGGCCAGGTGACGGCGACGGACCTGGATTTGCTCACCGCGGAACTCGATCAAAACGGGCCGCGGGCCCTGCCCGTCTCGTCTCGACCCGATGTCGTCGACCGTTTCTGGGACGTCTCGGGAGACAACCAGCTTTCGCGCGAGGATGTCTGGCTGCTGAATTTCGCGCTCTTCCAACTCGATCCCACGCAGGGCAGCCTGATCGTGACCACGGCCAGCGACCGCGCGTTCTCCGGGGCACTTGCCCCCACCAGCGTCAGCCTGCGGGAAGCTCTGAGTTTTGCCAACGAGACTCCGGGGAATCAGACCATCGTTGTGGACAGTTCGCTGGTCGGCCAGGTGTTTCATCTGGAACACGGGCAGCTCGCGATCACCGACGACGTGACGCTTCTGGGCCTGGGCGCGAACACGACGATCGTGACGGCACGCGGCGCCGACGCCGCCTCGGCAACTTCCCGCGTGCTGTCCATCGCGGCGCCGCAGGGACAGGAAATCGACGTCACGCTCGACGGGCTCACCATCACCGGAGGAAAGACCGGCGCCAATGAGCCGGGTGGCGGGATCTATTTCGATTCGCCGGGAACCCTGACCGTTATGAACTCGACGATCAGCGCCAACGCGGCGGAGGCGGCCTCAGGCGGCGGCATTTACGCCGCTCGTGGGGACGTCGCCGTTATCAATAGTTCCGTATTGGGCAATATCGCCAACGGCGACGGGGGCGGAATCGCCTCGTTCGGAAAGCTTTCCGTAACCGAATCACGGGTGCTCGGCAATCAGGCCATCGGCAATGGCAACGGCGGAGGCCTGTTCGTGCTGGACGGCGAGATTCTAGTTGTCGACAGCGAGATATCCGGCAATCAGTCCAACTTCGAGGGAGGCGGAATTCGCCTCTATAACCTCGCCGCTCAGGTCACCGTCGTGGGATCCACGATCCACAACAACCGCGCGGATTACGGCGGCGGTATCTCTTCGGATCACGTGACCCTGTGGAACAGTACGATCTCCGACAATGAAGCAGATCTCGAAGGTGGCGGGATCTTTTCTTACGACGGCACACTGGTCGTGGCCAACAGCACCTTGAGCGGAAACCAAACGCCCGGTCGGGGCGGTGGCATTTGGGGTCGGTTTGGGACGGTGACGATCAGCAACAGTACGATCGCGTTTAACGACGCCACTCTGGGAGGCGGCGTCTATGCTCCGACAACACTGCTCATGCGAAATACCATCGTCGCCCAGAATACGTCCGACAACGAGGGTGCCGATCTCGTTGCCAATGCCGGCGACGCAGATATTCGTCACAGCCTGATTGGGGACAATACCGGCAACCCCTTGCCTGAATCACGGACGCCCGACCCGGTGAGCGGCAATCTGGTTGGGGATCCCGATGTGGGCGGACTCCTCGTACCGGGGCTCAGCCCGCTCGGCGACTACGGCGGAACAACCCGCACGCACCTCTTGACGACAAATAGCCCGGCGATCGACAGGGGCGACAACACGGCCACACCCCCGGACACGTTCGACGCCGATGCCGACGCCGACAAAACGGAATCGCTCCCCTATGACCAGCGCGGCGGTGGATTCGATCGCCTGCGAGACGGAGACGCCAACGGCACAGCAACCGTCGATATGGGCGCAGTCGAGTTTGAACCGCTTCAGCTTTCCCTGACCATCGTTCCCGATTCGATTCGCGAGGACGGCAGTACCGGCCAGGCGACCGTTTCGCGGAGCGGTGCGTTGAGCAGCGAACTGATCGTGACCTTGGCCAGCAGTGACACGGGTGAAGCCCGCGTACCGGCGACCGTCACGATCGCGGCCGGCCAGGCGACATCCTCGCCATTTACCGTCACGGGCCAGCGAGATCTGATTGTGGACGGCCCGCAAACGGTCACCATCACCGCCACGGCGTCCGGTCATCTGGGAAGCAGCGATAGCCTCACGATCACGGATGTCGACACGGCGGCAGTCACCATCTCGGATGCGACCGCCGTGGAGGGAGACAATCTGACCTTCACGGTGACCCTCGACAATGCGGTGGCCGGAGGGACCCAGGTCCACGTCACGTTGGCCGGAGGGACGGCCACGGGTGGCGCCAGCCCACTGGTCGCCCCGGAAGATTACGACAATCTTGTCCCCGTGCTGAATTTTAGCGGTGTGGCCGGTGAACAGCGGCAGTTCAACGTCTCGACCCTGCTGGACAGCCAGTTGGAAGACGACGAGACGTTTTTCGTCAGCCTTCAGTCGACCAACTCGCTGGTTACGGCCAGTGACACAGCGATCGGCACGATCACAGACAATAGCGACACCGGGCTGCCTTACGTCGAACTGGATGTCTCCGCGACGGCGATTCCGGAAGCCGGAGGGGTCGCCACTGTCACGGCCCGGCTCGTGAACCGTTTCGGCGCCACCACTAGCGCAGGAGTCGACGGTGTCTCAGTCGCCCTTTCTTTCGGTGGCGCCGCGCTTGGTGGCGGAATCGATTACATCGCTTCGGCGGCAACCATCAACATTCCCGCCGGTGGCGATCACGGCAGCATCACGTTGACGGCCGTGCAAGATAGCCTGGCGGATGCAAACGAGTTACTGACGATTGACGTCGCCGATGTATTGCATGCCAATAGCACAGGAGCGTCGCAGGTCACCACGACGATCATCGACGATGACGCATCCTCGGACACGATCGTCCTGCTGACCCTCGAGATCAGCGACACAGACGGGAATCCGCTGCCGGACAACCGCGTGACGGTCGGCGAGTCATTTCGCATGAACGCCTTGGTCAAAGACACGCGGTTTAGCCCAGAGGGCATTTTCGCCGCTTACCTGGATGTTGCGTATTCCGAATCCGAAGCGTTTTCTGTGGTCATTCCGGAACAACAGCGGCTCACCCTGCCGCGCGACACAACGGGCGGAACGTACCAACTCGTGTTGGGTGGAATACCGACCGACCCCATCCAATTCGGTGCCACGCCGGCGGAATCCGCCCACCTCCTCCGTCTCGCTTTGGAAGGCCATCCACAAGTTGGGGACGGCAACGTGAACGTCGCGCCAACGAGCCGAACCGAGTTTACGGAGACCGCGTTCTTCACGAACCGAAACGTCTTCGACATCGTCTTCCGCAGCGATCTGGCGGACGTCGACGTTGCGCTGCTCACGGCGAACGGTTCGGGGCTCCTGACAAGCGGCGGACCGCCCACTGCGGAAATCGAAGGGGTCGCGAATGGTGGCGATTCCGGCGCGTTCCAATATGCTTTCGTGCCGAGTCCAGAATTCGGCCAGGGCATCTCCGGCTTCGATGAGTCCGGTGAATTCGGCGAAGTTGGTTCGTTTTGCCGCATCCTACCCTGCTTGCGAGCCGGGCTGCCTGGCGACACAGAACTGCTGTGGAGCGTTGAATTGGTTGCGAACGTCGCGGGTTCACTCGAGTTTGTCGCGAATCCGGCCGACGACACGCCCGCCCACGACTTGCTGGTGCTCGGTCGAAACAATGCCGTACCGCTGACCGACGTTGTCTTCGGAGCGGCCCAAGTGCACATTGTTGACCGGATGGCACTCGATTACGGTGACGCAGCGGATCCCCGCTACCGCACGACGTTTGACCGCAACGGCGCTCGACACAACGTGGGCGCGTTATTCCTCGGGGCCGGCGTCGACGCCGAGTTCGACGCGAATTCCTCGCCCGGAGCGGATGGCGACAGCAGCGACGATGGCGTCGTCTGGCCGGCCAGCCTGATCGCGCACGACGTCGCGGTGACAAGTTCGAGCATGGTCGTGACCAGTTCGGCAGCCGGCCTGCTGGATGCCTGGATCGATTTCAATCTCGATGGCGATTGGAGCGACCTGGGCGAACAGATTTCGATCTCTCAAGCGGTTAACGCAGGCTCGAACGTCCTGCCGTTTACGGTTCCCGCCGGAGCCACTCCTGGTGACACGGTCGCGCGGGTGCGGCTCAGTACCCAGGGCGGCCTGGCGCCGACGGGCCCTGCTGCGGACGGGGAAGTCGAGGATTACCTCGTCACGCTCGCCGATGGAAATACGGCTGGCGGAACGTCGGTGCGGCTGGACCTTCCCTTTGCGGGGAGCGTTTCCGTTGTCGGCGTGGGACAGGAAGTCAGCGTGAGGATGAACTCCGTGGAACTGTTCCGCGCACCTGGCAGCGTCTTGACCCAGGTCGATATCGTGGGGACGGCCGGCGACGACGCGATCCAAGTTGCCAATCTGACCACGAGTTTCAGTGGCCGTGTCACGGTGGACGGAGGCCTGGGAAATGACGTGCTGACGCTTAGCGGCGGTGGCCAGACCATCGATCTACTTGGCCGTCCGAGCGACTGGCAAGGGCTGGAAAGGATCGACATTCGCGGCTCAGGGAACAACACGCTGATCCTGGATGTCGAGGCTGCGGCAGGATTACCGGCATCGACCGGGCAGTTGGCCGTCCTGGCCGATCTCGGTGACACGGTTGACCTGGGAACCGGCTGGTCGCTGCGGCCCCCGCAATTGATTGATGGCGAGTTTTTTCGTGTGCTTGAACCGGCAGCCGGTATTCAGAATATCACACTACTCCTGAACGGACCGTCAAACTGGCAGCACCCGCTGCAACCCCTGGACGTCAACAACAACGGACTCTTGGCAGATCCGGTAGGCGACATCCTGCCCCTGATTAATGAACTCAACCGCCAGCAGATCATTGACCATCAGGCCCGCTTGCCAATGCAGCCGGCGTCGACCGTTGGCTTCCTCCATTACGATGTCAACGGCGACGGACTGCTGACGCCGGTCGCGGATATCCTGGCATTAATCAACTACACCAACGCTCGATCCGGTGGCGAAGGCGAAACTCGCGTGGCAAACTTGGATGCCGGAAACTTCAACTGGTTCGTCGAGCAAGTTCGCCAGCCACCGTTGCAGGCGACGGCGGCTCCTAACGCAGACATACCGGCCAATGTCGATGAGTTTTTCGCGCTGCTGCCGGCAGACCCCATTAAGTGGTCCGCGAGACCACGGAACGAGCACGCGACGCAAAACCAGGCGCCCCGTGGATCTCGATCCGCGACAGGCCGCGCCGACCGCGAAACACTTGAAGATTGGATTACGGCCGTCGATGACCTTTGGCAGTCGGAAATCGAATAAGTGGCCGGCGACTCGGGACTGTTGTTCTTGAAGTTGCGCGTTTGCTGCGAACTTGCGACAGGCCTTGGTTACCTGTAACCCGGCGCGTCGATATTGAAGTCGCGTCTTTTAGCCGCGCAGCGGCGGCTGGTGTTTGTCGACGCAGAGGTTCCCGTCGGCGCTGCGCGGCTCTTGGGCCGCCCGACGACAAATCCCTGAAGTTTGCACCCTCGTCTGCATCCTGACATTCCTGCGGCAGTAACAAACGCCTGGCCCTGATCTTCACTGGCCGAACGTTGACCCGTGGGTCTCAGCTCTCAATACTGAGTCTGGCGTTTCATGACGTTACCCTGAACCCGCTGGCCACCGAAGGAACTGCGATGCCCTCTCCAGAAAATCCTGCCCCGCTCCCAGCCCGCAAATTGATCACTCGTTTCGAGCTCAAACTCGAACCACGGACATTTACGCTGCTGGCGGCCATGCTGGCGATCGTTCTCGCCAGCGAAGCGCTTTCCGCCGCAGACGCTGGTACTCCAAATATTGTCCTGATCATGGCCGACGACCTTGGCTTCGAGTGCATCGGCGCGAACGGCGGAACGTCGTACAAAACGCCTGTGCTGGACCAACTGGCTGCCGAAGGGGTTCGATTTACCCACTGCTACTCGCAACCGATCTGTACGCCGTCGCGGGTCAAGCTGATGACCGGCCGCTACAACGTGCGGAACTATGCCGAGTTTGGCTTGCTGGAAAGAAGCCAGCGGACCTTCGGCAACATGCTGCAACAAGCGGGTTACCGCACCTGTATCGTGGGCAAGTGGCAACTCGGAAAAGACCCGGAGCTGCCGCGGCATTTTGGATTCGACGAGCATTGTCTCTGGCAACTCTATCGGCGCCCCAGCCGGTATCCCAACCCCGGCCTGGAAGTCAACGGCGTCGCCCAAGACTACCGGCCGGGCTACGGTCCCGACGTGGTGACCGACTATGCACTGAACTTCATCGAACAACACAAGCACCGT
>JAUIHJ010000242.1 GCA_030432015.1 bacterium | reverse complement strand
TCGTCGAGCTCGAGGCTATAACTCATGGGACGCAATATCGGTTTTGTATCAACGCGATTTTCGGGAACCGATGGCGTAACGCTGGAAAGCGCGAAATGGGCCCAGGTGCTGTGGGACCACGAGCATCGGAGTTTCTGGTTCGCGGGCCAGTTGGACCGCGACCCCGCCGTCAGCATGATCGCACCGCAAGCCTGGTTTGGGGCGGAGGACATCGCTTACATCAACCGACACGCCTACGGAACTTTTACTCGCACACCGGATATCACACGTCTGATCGAGTCACTGGCTGAACACCTTAAACATCAGTTGTACGAATTCGTGCAGAAGTTCGCCCTCGAAATTTTGATCATCGAAAATGCGGCCACGATCCCCATGAATATCCCGCTGGGGGTCGCCATCACGCACTTCGTCGCCGAGACGGGCTTTCCGACGATTGCGCATCATCACGACTTCTACTGGGAGCGCGATCGGTTCTCCGTCAATGCGGTCGGCGATTTTCTTTCCATGGCCTTCCCGCCCGACCTGCCGTCGATCCAGCATGTTACCATCAACTCATTCGCGCAAGAGGATCTCTGCCACCGCTGCGGCGTTTCGTCGGCCCTCGTACCAAACGTACTCGACTTCGAGCAGACCCCGCCGGAACCTGATGCCTATTCGCTCTCGTTGCGCGGCGAAATTGGACTCGCCGATGACGACATCATGTTCCTGCAACCGACGCGTGTCGTCCCTCGGAAGGGGATCGAGCATTCGATTTCCTTGATCGCGGAATTGAGAAATCCCAAGTGTAAGCTGGTGATCTCCCACGCCTCCGGCGACGAGGGCTACGAATATTGCGAAGCACTGGTCGAGATGGCAGACAGGCAGAACGTCGATATGCGGTTCATTGACGACCGGATCGACGAGAAACGCCATGTCGACGATCAGGGCCGGCGGATGTACACCCTCGGTGATGCGTATGCTGTGGCGGACTTTATCACCTACCCAAGCCTGTATGAGGGCTTTGGGAACGCACTCCTGGAGGCGTTTTACTATCGCAAGCCGATCCTCGTGAATCGATATTCGATTTTTATCACCGACATCGAACCGCGCGGTTTCCAAGTGGTCAGCATGGACGGCTACCTCACCCGAGAAACGGTCCGGCACGTCCAGCGTGTCGTCGACGATGCGGCATATCGCGAAGAGATGGTCAACAAGAATTATGAGCTTTGCAAAGCCTTTTTCAGCTACTCGGTTCTCCGACGCAAGCTGCGCGCGATCCTGACAAACTTTACAGGCGTGGACGAACTCTAGCGTTACCGCAACATCTCGATGGGAGTGCGAATGGTTGGGTCCTTGGCCCACGGAACGTCCAGTTGCACCTGCACAAACCAGTCGATGGAGAATTTCTCGCCCCGGGTCGTGCGCGGCGCGACCGTTTCGGCAGGTAGCGAGAACTCCTGCGAATAAGTCTTGATCACGGTGCCCGGCGTGCCCAGGTCGCGCGGCTCGCCGACGTGAACGTACGAATCCCGATGGCCGTTGGCTTCACTCGTCTCAATGCCAATCAGCTGCACGAGGATCCGGCGACAGGTCAGTGCCTGTTCCGGCTCGATGGTAAAAATACCCTCGATCATTTCGTGCGGCTGGTACTTATCGGCGGCAAGTGCCATTTCGACACGAACGTTGGGAGTGACGAACGCGTCGAACAGGCCGCGGCCCGCGTCGTCGGGATACCGGGTGCGGACCGGCTTCGTCTCATACTTCGCTAACGGTAGCGGTTCGACATGAAACGACTGTTTCGCTTTGAGGTCAAACCCCGCCGGCACATCGACATGCATCGACAATTCGTAGAAGACGCGTGTTTTTTTTCCTTCGTGCGTGGCCGCCGCATCGGCGGGGATCGAAATCTCCACCGAGAAGGCGTGCTCACCAGGCTCCAGCGTATCATGCTGCCCCGCGCCCAACACGGTCGCAACGGCGTCGGACATATTGCCGAAGAAACCCAACGGTTCGTTTCCCGCCAGCAACTGCTGCTGGGACGTAATCTCGACATGCTGCACGGCGGTGTGGGTGTGCGTCGTCACGCGCCCCTTGGAGTCCGTGCTGGTTGTCGTGTAGTTGGCCTTCGTTTCCTCGGCGCCCAGGAATTTCGCGTGAATGCCGCGAACCTTCAACCGTCGCTCGAGCCATAAGATCACGGGAATCTGGACCTTCTCACCCCGTTGCAGCGTTTCCGTGGGTGATTGAATCCGAATCTCGTTTGCCATAAGAGAATGCCCACTGTTTCCTGTGCAAAAGTTTGTGATTACCGCCACGTCACAGCAGCCTACCGCGTGGATCGACTACCGCCAACAACCGCCTTGTCCAGCGACGGCACCCACAAGATTTTCGCGAAAAAATCCGAAATCTTGCCAACCGATCGCGATCAGACGCGACTCAAGCGTAGTTTCACAGAAACGATGGTCTAATGAATCGAGATGCAGACGACATTCTAAACGAACTGCTGGTCATCCGTGCCCAGCACGGCGACGCAGCCGCGGTGCGGATGCTCGTGCAGCGCTGGCAGCCGAAGCTACTTCGGCATGCGCGGCAGCTTACCGAACGTGACGACGTGGCGGCGGACGTGGTTCAGGAAGCATGGCTGGCAATCTTTCGCGGCCTCCATCGCCTACAGGATCCGGCCACGTTCCGCAGTTGGGCGTATCGAATTACCCATCACAAGTCCGTCGATTGGATTCGACAGCAAGTCCGCGCACGAAAACTGGACCAAGCCATCGGTAACCGGCTCGTCTCACGTGAGACGTCAGCCGCTTCCGATGCCGCCAACGATGTGGAGCAGTTGCGGCGGGCGATGGGGCAACTAACTGCCGAACAACAGCTCCTTCTAAGGATGTACTACGACGACCAAATGGCATTGAGCGAAATCGCAACGGTGCTGGGGGCGCCCGTGGGGACGTTGAAGTCTCGGCTTTTTGACTTGCGTAAACAACTCAAACACGTCATTGAAAGGGATTCGACATGAACGGACACGAAATCGACGACAAAATCAAACAAGCATTGGCAACCGAGGATGCGGAATTGTATGCGCAGTTTGCCGAGGAACCCTCGATGCTCGCCATGGGACTGGAAGTCCTCAACAGTCGCCATCGCCTGGTCACGGCCATCATGATTATCTCGATGCTCATCTTCATGGTGACCGGCAGCTATTCGCTCTGGCAATTCTTTCTTTCACACGAGACAAAGCCCCTGATCGGCTGGGCCATGGCCTGCGGTTTCAGCATGGCGGCCATTGCGATGCTGAAGCTTTGGGCCTGGATGGAAATTGAAAAGAACAGCACGATTCGCGAGATCAAACGTCTCGAGTTGCAGATCGCACGGTTGACCCAACGATTGACAGAAGCGGAATAGGCGCTGGCATCGAGTCGTGAAAAGCCGAATCGACATCTTGTGTCGAGCAAAGGCTTGGCCTAGAAAACGGTGGCCAGCGGCTGGCAAGATTCGCATTTCTGTGCCGAATGCCTCCCATGGTCGCGCGCGGCGCTGCCAGGCGGCACGTCGGTGCTGCCAGGTTTTCCACCCCTCCCGCTGATTCAGGGCCAAGCCTTATGCAACTCGAGATCCAGGGCCTGTCGAAGACGTATCCGAACGGTGTCGAGGCATTGGTCGATGTCACGTTGACGGTGCCGACAGGCATGTTTGGACTGCTGGGCCCCAATGGAGCGGGCAAGTCGACGCTAATGCGAACCGTTGCGACGTTACAGGATGCCGATCGCGGGAGCGTGACCTTTGGCGACCTCGACGTCCTGCGTCAGCATCAGGAGGTGCGTCAGATTCTGGGCTATCTACCGCAAGAGTTCGGCGTTTATCCGAAGGTCTCGGCGGTTGCCATGCTGGACCATATCGCCACGCTCAAGGGAATCACACAGCGGCGGGAGCGGCGCGAGGTGGTCGGTGCGTTGCTGCAGCGCGTCAACCTTTATCAACATCGCAAGAAGGCGCTCAGCGGGTTTTCGGGCGGGATGAAGCAGCGTTTCGGCATCGCCCAAGCCTTACTGGGGAAACCCCAGTTGCTGATCGTCGACGAACCGACCGCCGGCCTCGATCCGGGAGAACGCAACCGCTTCTACAATTTGCTGGCCGAGATTGGTGAACATGTGGTCGTCATTCTTTCGACCCATATCGTTCAGGACGTCAAAGAGCTGTGCACGCAGATGGCGATCATCCACGAAGGCCGCGTCCTGCAGCAGGGTATGCCGCAGGACGCGGAAGATGAACTCGCCGGCAAGGTCTGGCGCAAGTCGATCGATAAGGGCGAATTGGAGACGTACCGCGAGCGATTCCAGATTTTGTCGACCAAGCTCGTCGCGGGCCGTCCGCTGATTCACGTCTTTCACGAGTCCGATCCGCAAGATGGCTTTCACGCCGTGCAGCCGGATTTGGAAGATGTCTTTTTCTCCAAAATCATGCAGGTCGCGTGAGCTCGGTTCGAAGGTCGTGCCGCAACAAGTTGACCACGCGTTGCAAGTGCATGCCAATTTCGGCGAGTCGCTCGCTCACCCCTTTACGCCAACCATCAGGTCGTGCCATGTTCCTGACGTTCCTACGATTTGAATTGCGATTCTGGCTGCGGGCCATGATGGTCTACGTCTTCCTGGGTGTGATTGGATTGTTGGTCTTTGGCGCCGCATCGTCGGACGATGTCGTCGTCGGCGGCGGCCTGGAAAACAGTCTTCGCAACTCGCCGTTCGTCATTCAAAACTTCTACGCGGTGATGGCCTTGTTGAGTTGTCCCATGATCGCCGCCTTTGTCAACTCGGCTGCCTCGCGCGACTTCACCTACGATACCCACCAACTGATCTTCTCCAAACCGCTCGATAAGTTTGGTTACGTGATGGGCCGTTTTTGGGGCGCAACCCTGGTCGCGGTCATTCCGATGCTGGGTGTTTCCCTGGGGGTCGTCCTGGCTGGCTGGATGCCGTGGATCGACGCGGTGCGATTCGGCCCGATTTCGTGGGGGGCCCACCTCTGGGGTTTCTTGGTCTTCGCACTTCCCAATGCGATCTTCCTCGCGGCGTTGATTTTCGCGATTGCGGTCATGACCCGCAGCACCATCGCCTCGTTTATCGGCGCGCTGTTGGTGCTGGTGGGGTACACCATTGCCGAACAGATGGTCTCAGATCTGGATAACGAGAACATCGCGATGCTGCTCGACCCCTTCGGCATCACCACGTTTAACTTGCAGACAAAGTACTGGACCGTTGCCGATAAGAATTCGCAGTACGTGGTGCTGTCAGGCATGATGCTCTGGAACCGGCTCTTATGGTTCGCCGTTTCCGGTGGCATCCTCGGTTTCACGTACTGGCGGTTTTCGTTTAGCGAGCGGCCCGCAAAGCGACCGCGGAAAGCAACCGCCGCTCGCTCCGATGAAACCGCGCGCAACTTGCCGAACTACACCATTCACGGCGGACGGCGCCTGAATACGGCAGCGCTATGGAGCCAGTTCAAGATCGAGTTTCTCGCCACCGTCCGCAGCACCGTCTTCATCGTGGTGATGCTGGCCGGACTTATCAATCTCGTGGCTGCGCTCTGGCTGGACGCGGGCGAAGGGTTTGGGCTCAGTTCGCTACCGGTCACCTACAACGTGATCGATCTGGTGCGGGGAACACTGTATATCTTTCTGATCGCGGTAATCACGTTCTACGCCGGTGTGTTTGTCTGGAAAGAACGCGAAGCAAAGCTCGACGAAGTCTACGATGCCCTTCCCCACGCCACGTGGACTGTTTTTGTGGGCAAGCTGATGGCCCTCATCTGTTTGGTGGCTGTGATCCTGTCGTTTGCCGCCATCGTCGGCATCTGCTCGCAGGCCATCAATGGGTACACGCGGTTTCAAGTTGGAGTTTACTCCACCGAGTTGCTCGTTCTGGACATGCTGCAATTTAGCTTCATGATCGTGCTGGCATTCCTGTGTCACGTCGCCTCACCCAACAAGTACATTGGTTATTTTTCGTTCGTCATCTTGCTGGTCACCAATGCCCTGGCCTGGAACCTCATCCACGTGGAGACGTTGCTGGTGAAATACGGGCGAATCCCCTCACACGTCTATTCAGACTTCTACGGCTTCGCGCCGTACACCTCGGCGCTCGCGTGGTTCAGCAGCTATTGGGCTTGCTTCGCCCTGCTGATCGCGACGGTTGCCATCATGCTTTGGCAGCGCGGTCGAGAGCGGGGTGTTCGTGTTCGATTGCACAAGGCGGTCGCGAACTGCACCGGCACGTTGCGGCTGACCGCCGCGTCGGCCCTGGCCGGATGGATCGGGATCGGAGGTTGGGTGGCCTACAACACGCTGATGGTGAACGAGTTTCAGAATTCGGAACAGACGATCGTCAAGCAAGTGAATTATGAACAGCGCCTAAAACAATACGAGTCGCTGGCGCAGCCGCGTGTAACCAAGATCGCGTATGACATCGAGATCTTTCCCGAAACCCGCGCCTTGCGTCTGAAGGCTGAACAGACGATCGTCAATCAGAGTGACAAGCCGATTGAGCACGTGCATATGACCGTCGCCTACGGCTACCAAACCACCGTTGAAATCGAAGGCGCCCGACTTGCCGAAGACTTTGTGGAATTGGATTATCGGATCTACGCCTTCGAGCCCCCCCTGCAACCCGGCGTTTCCCGGCAGATGACGTACACCGTCACCTACGAAGCGGTGGGATTTGAGAATCGCATCAGTAACACGTCGATCGTTCAGAATGGATCGTTCTTCAATAGCGGCATCACCCCACAAATTGGGTACCAGTCCACCTACGAACTCCAAGACAAGAATGACCGCAAACGGCATGGCCTGGGCGAGCCCACGATCATGCCGCCGTTGGAGCCGGACAACCTCGCGGCAAGGGCCAATACGTACCTGAGCAACAGTAGTGACTGGGTCGACGTCGAGACGACAATTAGTACCTCGGCTGACCAGGTCGCCATCGCACCGGGGTCGTTGCAACGTTCGTGGGAGCAGGACGGCCGCCGTTACTTCCTTTACAAATTGGATCACCCTTCGCTGAATTTCTATTCCTTCATTTCCGCCCGATATCAGATTGCCGCGCGGCAGTGGAACGGGATTGACATTGAGGTCTACTATCATCCCGAGCATCAATGGAACGTCGACAACATGCTGCGTTCCATACGAAAGTCCCTGGAATATTACACGGAAAATTTTGGGCCCTACCGCCACAAGCAGGCGCGGATTATCGAGTTTCCACGTGTTAGTTCGTTCGCCCAGGCTTTTCCCGGCACGATGCCCTATTCTGAGAGCATTGGCTTTATTGCCGATATCGATGACGTGGACGACATCGACATGGTCTTCTATGTCGTCGCACACGAGATGGCACATCAATGGTGGGCGCACCAGGTCATCGGCGCGAACATGCTTGGCGCGACCGTCCTTTCTGAAACACTGGCGCAATATTCCTCGCTGATGGTCATGGAACGCGAGTTCGGTCGCGACATGATGCGGAAATTCTTGCGCTATGAGATGGACAACTACCTGCGTTCGCGCGGCCGTGAGATGCTGAAGGAGCGCCCATTGCTGGAGGTTGCTGGAAACCAGGGGTACGTCCACTACCGCAAGGGGAGTGTCGTGATGTACCACCTTCGCGAAATGATCGGCGAGGATCGCGTCAATGCCGCGTTACGCAAGCTTGTCGAAAAATTTGCCTACCAAGGACCTCCCTATCCGACCTCTGTGGATCTCGTCGAGGCCCTTCGTGAGGAAGCGCCCGAAGAATTTCACTACCTGTTTGCCGACCTCTTCGAGCAGATCACCCTGTTTAGCAATCGAGTGATCGACGGTACCTACACCGAGCGCGAGGATGGAAGTTTCGATGTCATGCTGAAGGTTGATTGCCGAAAATTCCAAGCGGACGACCATGGTGCGGAAACCGAGGTCCCGATCGACGAATGGATTGAGGTTGGCGCGTTCGCCGAACCCGCAACAGGCCGCAAATATGGCCGAACGTTGCATCGCGAGCGTGTCCGAGTCAGCTCAGGAGAAAGCGTCTTTCGTTTTACCGTGGATGAAAAGCCCGCACGCGTAGCGATCGATCCGTTTTCGCTGCTCATCGACCGAGTCCCGGATGACAACTTCAAGAAACCCGCGGCGAATTAGTCATGTCATCCTTAACCGAGGCAGTCTGGCCGGACGGTGGGTGTGTTGGTATCTCCACAACCTCACATCACCTCGCTTGATGATGCCCGCGGCCTGATGCCGAGGGCAGGTCAGCCCATAACCGCGAGGGAGAACCGCGATGCGTCTTGGTCGTGTTGGTCAAGAACCGCGATCAACCCGCCGCCGTCCAATTAATCGTGACGGTGATCGCGCCCGGGCGGGTCGGCTGAGTAAGATGGAGACACGGGTGATGCCGTCCACGCGGCGTCGCGAGGTCATCCACCTGGTGGCGGCGTGCAGGCTGCGATTCAGTTGTCTCTTTCGATCAAGGAATTCGTCATGTTGCGACTTTGCGTTCATTGTGGATTCGTGTCACTCTTGGTCCTCACCATGAGCACGACCGCGTCGTACGCTGCTGCCGACGACAAACCGGCGGCCGCGGTGGGCGTCCAGGTTCCGGAAATTGCGGACGAGCCTCGCTTGATCGACCCAGCCACGGTCATGCCGGCACCGCTCGCCGCCACGGCGACGGTCGAGCTCTCCGACTCGTCATTGCGCGAGGTGATCCAATGGCTGCAAGTCGAACAAAAGCTGGTCGTACTGACCGAGAGCAGCAAACTGGCCGAAGTCGGCGTGCAGCCCGGGGAACCGGTCTCCGATCGGCTCGATGACGCGCCCATCTACCTGCTACTGAATCGGCTGCGGGGCAGCGGCTTGGCCTGGTACTACGAGGACGAGATCCTGCACATTACTTCCCGGGAATCCGCCGCCGAGCACCTGACAACCATCCCCTACAACCTGGGTGACCTGCTTGATGCCGGTTACGACACAGACGATCTGCGGATGGTGATCGAAAACGCCATCGCGCCGGACAGTTGGCAGGATGTGGGCGGATTGGGAGTCTTGAATTTTCTGGGCGACGTCATGTTTCTTCGTCACTCGGCCGACGTCCACCGCCAGGTCACTGGGTTGCTCGCAGCGTTACGAAAACACGGCCGCCAGACATTTGTTCTTGATCCGCCGCAACATCTGGTCCTGCGACAAAAGTTGAACGACAACGTCAGCGTTGATTTCCACGATACGCCGCTCGACACAGCCATCGCAAGGCTGAGCGAAGATTTGAAGATCGACATTCGGCTCGACTTGCCCGCCTTGCGTGAAATCCGCGTCCGCGAGCGACAGCCAGTATCGTTGGTGCTGACCGATCGAACGCTCAAGACGGTCCTCCAAGCGATGGTCATTGATTTTGATTTGACCTGGATTCTCCGCGACGGCGTCCTCTGGCTGACCAGTAGTGAAACCGCTGAATCCTATCTGCGGACGGTGGTGTATGACGTGCGCGACCTTTGTCGTGACCAAGCAGAATCCCAAGCCCTCCGCGAGGCCGTGGCATCGCAGACGAATGCGGACTCGTGGGACGATGTCGGCGGACCTGGCTCGATCCAATTCGCCAAGCCGGGAACCCTGGTGATACGCAACCAGGAAACGGTTCAAATGGAGGTCCTGGATCTGCTCGACACCTATCGCGCGGCGCTGCGCATCTCGAAGCCCAGGAACCGACAGGCGGTTGATCCCAATGAAGTGATCACGGTCTACTACCGTCTGCATGCGAATGTCGCACAAAGTCTGGCGATGCACTTGCCAGTTCTCGTGCAACCTGACACGTGGATCAACAGTGGTACGCCAGGCGCTACCGGCACGATCGTGCTGGTCGAATCGAAGGCAGACCTGATGGGTCCCGATGGCCAACTCGCGCAACTTACAGCCAAGACCTCAAATCCGTTGCCTGCTCACATGGTCGCCAGATCGGTGCTGATCATCAATCAAAAGCGGGCCATTCATGACCAGATTGCCGAGGTGATGCGACGCGTCGATACCGGTGACGGGACGGTATTTGAGACCTTTGGCGGCGGCCAGGGACTCGGCGGAGGTGGTGGCGGCTTCGGTGGCGGTTATTTTTCACTTCCAATCCGCCACACGAAGTGAGCGACTTGACCGATCGCGATTTTTCGGTGCAAGTCGCGTCAGAAGGACAAGCACCTGGTTCGCCGGCAAGCACTTCTTCGCCGGCAAGCCGATTCTTCGCTGGCCCGATCCGCTGGGCGGCGAAAAGCGCGCCAGTCGCCCGATGGTCGCCGAATGACGCTCGGCCATTTAGGCCAGCATTTCGTCGATTTTCCGGCCCACAATCAAGCGATGCGGTCTTCGCTGCCGGTCAAACAGCACCGTATCGGCGGGAATGCCCAACAGATGATAGATCGTGGCCGCCATGTCCGCCGGATCGTACGGCTTGGTCTGCGGG
>JAUIHJ010000241.1 GCA_030432015.1 bacterium | reverse complement strand
CACCCGCGCCAGATCCCACGTCTCCGGCGGCAGTTCCGGGAAGATGGCCGCGAGATCCGCGCGCGCGGCGGGACCGAAGCCGACAACCGTCGGTTGCCCGGGGATGATCGGGACCTGGTCGGATTCGGCCAGCAGCGGCAGAAAGACATCAAATGGCTGGCCGTTCATCTCGAGCTGCGTGGACTGTCCGGGCAGGCTATGAAACGGTTTGCGAACGGCTCCATAACGGAAACCAGACGGGGCGGGCGCGGACCGTGCGTCGATGTTGACCCAGAACATGGGGCTCGGAACATCCTCTAACAGGAAGAACCCGCTGGTGTCGGTAACGGCCGTCAACCCGGGAACGCCCTCGACCGAAATCTGCGCGCCAACGATGGGAATATCGCTTCCGTCGGGATTGCGGCGATTCGAATCGAACACGAACCCGAACACGTCCGTGTCTGGGATTCGCGACTCCGACTGCGTCGTAAAACGGATGATCGCGGCCCCGCCCGCCAGACCGTTGCGGTCGACATCAACCGGCTCCCCATTGCGGCCGCGCAGCAGGTCGCCATTAATCGTGAAGGCAACTTCCGCCGAAGCGGGAAAGATGTCCTGGTGAAAAAACGTAACGGTTCGTTCGTCCCGGCTGATGTGGAGCGTGCCCGTGATCGGCTGGCCTGCGACCGCCACGGTGACCGCCGACGAAGTCACCGTCGCTGGATCGATCCGGTCGTTGAACCGTACGACAAGCTCGCGCGTGCGGCTGACCATCGCTTCGCCATGGTAGGGGGCCGTCTCCAGCAGCGTTGCCGGCAGCGATGACGCGTCACGTTGGACATTGCGAACCGCCATGCGCTGATTGCCCGCCGCGTCGATCGCCAGCACGGTCAGTTCGTTCGTGCCATGTTCGATCAGGACGTCCTCAAAACGGAAGGCGCCGTTGGTATCGACCTGCACGGTTTGACCGCGTTCGACTAAATGCGCGACTTGAGCGCCGGTCGTCTGCCCGGCCAGATCCACCTGCGGATCGGTGGTCACCGTGCCATCCGCAGCGGGTGTCGTCACCGCGACCTCAGGCGGAAGCGTGTCAAGGATCAGAGAAATTTCGAGCACCGCGGATTGGCGGGCACCAACGTCCGTCGCCCGCACCCCGACCGTGTGCGGGCCGTCGTCAGCGCCGTCAGCGGCAAACGTCGGAACGACGCGAAACGTCCCGTCCGGTAATAACGGCAGCGGTTGGAATGGGCCGCCATCAACCTGCGCTTCTAACAGCAGCACTCCAAGTTCATCGGTGACGGCACCCACAATGGTGGCATCGGACGTAATGTGATCGTCGTTGGTCAAACCCGTAGCGGCCGTATCCCGTTCCAAGGCCGCCGAGATTTCCGGCGGCTGGTCGTCGCGATTGATCGCATTGATCACGTGCAGGATGTCCAACGGCGACAAGAAATCATCGCCATTAACATCAAAGAACGGTGGCGGGCTGGGTGTCGCGGGCAAGCGGCCGAATGAGTCCACCAGTTGCGGATCGTTTAATTCGTTAATCGCCCGCAACACGTCATTCGGTGTAACCACGCCATCGTTGTTGATGTCGAGCCGGTTGCTGGGATTCTGCCAACCGCCGGTTAAGAGCAAACGAAATTCAAGTCGCTCGAAGAAGAGGCGTCGCTGACTTCGGCGGACCTTGACGCGGCGCGCTTTGGAGATGCGCATAGAAATCCCTTTCAGAATGGCGGTGGATAGTCGCAAGAACAACCGCGCAACCTGACCGACTCGCCTGGGCGTGTCGGGTTGCCCATAGTGTGACGATCGCACCTGGGCCATTCAAGATAGATTTTTAGAGTGCGGCGAATCGGCCCGCAGAACACGGGTTCGCACGCGTGGGGTTGGGGGCAAGCACCGCAGCGGGCCCACTTCCGCAGGAAAGCAGCAACACCGGCGTTCGCTCGCCAACCCTCTTTGGTGTTGCGCCCCTGAGCCGCGGCGCGGCAGCCGGCGGTTGTCGACGCAACGAGTCCCGTCGTCGCTGCGTGGCTCTTGCGCGACCAGACAACAAACCTCGGGGCGTTGCAACCCAGGCTACCAACGGATTCGCCTTCGGCATTCGCAAAGGCGCAACTTCAGAACGGACGCTTCGGGTTTCCGTCGCCTTCGCCGACCCGAACTCTTCGCGTTAACAGATCACGAGCGACCTGCTCCTACGGCTTCCTCTGCCAAGTTCGCTTCGCCGTGCGACGTGATGCGAAAATCGATGTCACCAACCTCTTCGCAGGCGTCGACCACAGGGATGAGGTGTTGGACGCGACACTCATGATCAGCGCTTAGCTGAACCACAAACGTATTGCTCGTTTCGTCCTTCCACTTCGCCAGACGGAGCTTGAGTTCATCCAGGTCAATCTCTTCGCCATCGATCCGTGCGTTTCCATTTTGGTCGAGCGTCACCACGAGGATGCGTTCTGGGGCGAGCGCCGAAGCAACCTTGGCTGGGGCAACGGGCGCGTAGGCAACCGCCCGTGGACGCTCCGCGGTAACGGACGCGCCTTGATCCACCATGGGCACTGGCGTGGCAACAGCGTGCGACGAAACTTTGGCCGTCCCCAGGAAGAAAAGTCCGCCGACGGCAACGAGCAGGAGTCCCCCAAGCACTAGCAGTACAATGGCGACGGCAACCGCCACGACGACACCCGATGATGCGCCCTGTTCATGGTGATGATATCCCATATCGGATGTCCCTTCTGTGGCGGTTTCGGCGATCATCCGCGACGCTTGGCTTCGTCCAGACCCTGTTGTTCGTCCTGCAACACGGATTCTTGGTCGTGCAAAGCAACTTCTGACGAAAATTATCCGGCGCTCGTCAGGATACCCATGGCGTGCAGGCTGCCTGAAACACGAAGCCGCGCAGCACTTGAGCAGCCAGACCACAAATCCTCGGATTTTACACCCAGGGCGCCACCTGACATTCCGGCGGCATTAAGTAAAGGAACTCGCAACTTTAAAGCTCACACGTTCGGTTTCAATATTCGACACATACCCCATTCAAGAACCACGTGGCCTTGTGGGGGCCGCGAACCGGTTTTGAGAATTCTTCCGTACCATCTACAATAGGCGGGATTGCAAACCTTCTCCGGGCCCGTGGTGTGTTTCGCATGCATCGAGCGACAAACTTGGTGGCGATTAGTGCGGTCGTTTGTGGCCTCGATTGCATGGCCGGCGCCGCAGCAGCCGACGAATCACCGGTGGACAAGTACCGTCCAGCTCCCGTCGTCCAGGCATTGGTGCGTCAGTATTGCCTGGACTGTCACGGCAGCAGTGATCCAGCCGCCGAGCTCGACTTGGAATCCACCAGTTCGGAATCCCTGGCAGCGCACATCGACATTTGGGAAGGTGTCGTACGGAAGTTGCGGGCACGCCAAATGCCTCCCCGCGACACGGTTCGACCCGACGAAGCAACGTACGCCAGCGTGCTGCATTCGCTGGAAGGGACACTCGACCGCGTCGCCTCCGAACATCCACAGCCCGGTCGCACCAATACGTTTCGGCGGCTGACGCGCGCCGAGTATCGCAATGCGATTCGGGACCTGCTGGCCTTGGAGATCGATGTCAGCATGCTCTTGCCGGGGGACGAATCGAGTCATGGGTTCGACAACATCACCGTCGGAAAGCTCTCGCCGACGCTCTTGAATCGATACATTTCCGCGGCAGAAAGGATCAGCCGTCTGGCAATTGGCGGTACTCAGAACTCCCCCAGCGGTAAGACGATTCGTCTCCGTCCTGACATTACGCAGGAAGATCGGGTTGAAGGGCTACCAATCGGGACACGCGGCGGGGGACTGATCTCCTACACCTTTCCCCAGGACGGCGAGTATGAGATTCAGATTCGTCTCGCCCGCGATCGCAACGAGCATGTCGAGGGTCTGCACGAACCTCACGAATTGGAACTCCTGCTGGACCTGCGACGGGTGCAGCGATTCACGGTCAAACCACCTCGTGGTAAGGCGACGAATTCAGACTACGGCGGCAAGCCAACTCACGAAAATGTTGATCGACATCTCAAGGCCCGTATCAGCGCGACGGCGGGGCCACATGAAATCGGGTTCACCTTTTTGAAGAACCCTGCATCGCTGCTGGAGACCAAGCGGCAGCCACTGAATGTGCACTTCAACATGTACCGTCATCCTCGGCTCGGACCTGCCGTCTACCAGGTTTCGATCATTGGCCCTTTTTCACCGTCCGGTGCCGGGAACTCGCCGAGTCGCCAGCGCATCTTCACTTGCGAGCCGACGCGAGTTGAAGAGGAAGACGCCTGCGCCCGCAAGATTATTTCAACGTTGCTGCGGCGAGCCTGCCGGCGACCGATTGACGAGGCAGACCTGGCCAGGCCACTGGCCCTGTACCGGGCAGCCCGCGCGGAGGGGACGTTCGAAGATGGAATTGAAATGGCGCTCAGTTCCGTGCTGGTGCATCCTGAATTTCTGTTTCGCGTCGAACGAGACCCGGATGACATCGCCCCGCAGACGGCCCACCGCATCAGCGACATTGAACTGGCCTCGCGTCTCTCATTCTTTCTATGGAGCAGTATTCCGGACGATGAACTTCTGGACCTTGCTGAACAGGGTCGACTCAGCGACCCCGGCGTGCTTCGGCGGCAAACGCGGCGGATGCTGGCGGACCGGCGTTCACAGTCCCTGGTTCACAACTTCGCTGGACAGTGGCTGTACCTCCGTAATCTGGATGCGACCACGCCGGATGCACGCCTGTTCCCGGATTTCGACGACAATTTGCGGCAGGCTTTTCGGCAAGAAACCGAACTGTTCTTCACGAGCATCATGCGTGAAGACCGCAGCGTCCTCGATTTATTAAAGGCGAATTACACCTATCTCAACGAACGCCTGGCCAGACACTACGACATCCCGCACGTCTACGGCAGTCGTTTTCGTCGCGTGTCCCTGGACGAAAACAGCCGGCGCGGCGGCTTACTGCGCCACGGTAGCATTCTGACGGTGACGTCCTATGCCACGCGAACCTCATTGGTGATTCGAGGCGCCTGGATCTTGGAAAATCTCCTGGGAACGCCGCCGCCACCCCCGCCGGCAAATGTGCCGGCCCTGGAAGACAATACCGTGGCCTCGAACCAGTCGGTCCGCGCGCGGTTGGCGCAGCACCGCGCGGACCCGAACTGCGCCGGTTGTCATGACGTGATCGACCCGGTCGGTTTTTCCCTGGAGAATTTTGATGCCGTGGGACGGTGGAGGAATTTTGATGAAGGCAGTCCGGTAAACGCCGCCGGCGGCCTCCCCGACGGCAGCCGGTTTACCGGTGTCGCGGGGCTCGAGCAGGCGTTGCTCGACCGGCCACAGATTTTTGTTGGAACCATGTCCGAAAAGCTGTTGACCTATGCACTCGGCCGGGGCCTTGAGCCCACCGACGCACCGGCAATCCGTGAAGTCGTCCGTGCCGCACAGGACGACGATTTTCGCTTCTCTTCGCTTATTCTGGGTATCGTGCAGAGCACTCCATTTCAGATGAGAACCTCGTTATGATCATCACCAAGAAGGCGCTGCCGCGCCGGACGTTTCTGCGAGGCATTGGGACAACGCTGGCGCTTCCGCTGCTCGATGCCATGATCCCGTCGCTGACCGCGTTGGCGGACACTCCGGCCAGTCCCGCCCGCCTCCGCCGCCTGGGCTTTGTCTACATGCCGATGGGATGTGATATCACCCGTTGGACGCCGCCCGGTGAAAACACGCTCGACGAGCTTTCCCCCAGCCTCCGTTCGCTGGCTCCGATCCGGCAGCACGTTACGGCCATCACCAACCTCGAATTACAGAATGCTTACCCCGGCACGCATGCGACGTCCAACGCGGCATTCCTGAGCGCAGCGCGCGCCAAACGCACCGAGAGCACGGACTATTACCTGGGAACAACGGTGGACCAGATTGCCGCACAGCAGATCGGCCAAGAGACGCAGTTACCGTCGCTTGAAATGTCCATGGACCTCCTGTCGGTCGTTGGCCAGTGCGACAACGGATACGCCTGTGTCTATCAGAACAACCTTTCCTGGTCGTCTCCGACGACGCCGCTTCCCGCCGAGGCCCATCCGCGGATCGTGTTCGAAACCCTCTTCGGCGAGGGCGGCAGCAGCGCCGAACGAACGGCTGCGTTGAAACGACGTGCCAGTCTGCTCGATTCGCTGGTCGACGAGATCAAACGCCTCCAACAAACACTGGGCCCAGAGGATCGCAATACCATCGATTTCTATTTAGAAACCATTCGTGAGGTCGAACGGCGGATTCAGCAGGCCGAGTCGGACACGGCCGAGAACCCACTTCCAGATCTTGAGCGCCCCGTCGGAGTCCCGGCCGCGTACGCAGACCATGCCCGACTGATGTTTGATCTGCAGGCACTGGCACTTCAAGGTGACATCACGCGCGTGATTACCTTCCAACTGGCCCGCGAGACGAGCAACCGAACCTATCCGGAAATTGGCGTCTCCGATCCCCACCATCCGCTCACCCACCACGGCAACGATCCAGAGAAGATCGCGAAAGTCGCCAAGATCAACCACTTCCACGTCTCGTTGTTCGCGGAGTTCCTGAAAAAGCTGAAGGCCACGCCCGAAGGGAACGGCTCCCTCCTGGATCATTCGCTCTACCTCTACGGCAGCGGCATGGGGAACCCCAACGTTCACGACCATACGAATCTGCCGATTCTGGTGGCGGGCGGCGCTGCCGGGAACATGCAGGGAGGACGTCACATCAAACTTGACAAACCGACGCCGTTGGCCAATCTTCACCTGACACTGCTGAACAAGGTCGGGGTGCAACGGGACTCGTTTGCCGACAGCCAGGGCCAAATGAATGAACTATTTGAACCGCTGGATGTGTAGTCGATGAACCTCCCTGGGAGCCGGGTATGAGCAAACAACGGTTGGCTTTCGTTGGGATCGTGGCCTTGCTGGCAGCCGCGGTGACCGAAGGTGCGGACGTCGCGACCCCGTTAGCTGACGCCGCCCAGCAACAGGATCGTGCGGCGATCCGCGTGTTACTCGATCAGGGCGTCGACGTGAACGCGTCTCAGGTCGATGGGATGACCGCGCTGCACTGGGCTGTTTATCACGATGATGTGGAGGCCGTTCAGCAGCTCGTGGCGGTCGGCGCGAATGTGAAAGCTGAGAACCGCTACGGTGTCACGTCCCTCTCGATTGGCTGCCAGAACGGCAACGGCGCCATCGTCAACATGCTGCTGGCCGCCGGCGCCGATCCGAATGCGGCCCTGCGCGGCGGCGAAACGCCGCTCATGACGGCGTCGCGGACCGGCAAGCCAGGGCCCGTCAACGCGTTACTGGCCGCGGGCGCCGACGTGAATGCGAAGGAGAGGAAAGGGCAGACGGCAATCATGTGGGCGGCTGCGGACGGGCATGTCGCAGTTGTCGCTGCGCTAATCGAGGCGGGGGCCGATTTCCGCACGCCGCTCAAATCAGGATTCACGCCACTGTTCTTTGCGGTCAGAAACGGCCGCACAGAAGCGGCACTTCGTTTACTTTCGGCTGGCCTGGATGTGAATGACGTTATGCATATCCAACGGCCATCGGGCAAGGGTCCAACACCAGGCACCAGCCCGCTGATCCTGGCCGTCGAGAATGGACATTTTGCCCTGGCCATGGCGTTGATCGAGGCGGGCGCAAACCCGAATGACCTGCGGTGCGGATTCACGCCACTCCACGCCATCACATGGGTTCGCAAGCCGATTCGTGGGGATGGCGACCCACCGCCCATTGGATCAGGAGACCTGACGAGTCTCGATTTCGTTCGCAAGCTGATTGCTTCTGGCGGTGATGTAAATGTGCGACACGGCAAGCGGAAGGCCGCCAACGGTCGCTTGAACCATACCGGCGCCACGCCGTTTCTGCTGGCGTCCGAGGCGGCGGATCTGCCGCTGATGCGTCTGCTCGTCGAACTCGGTGCCGATCCGCTGCTGACCAATGCGGATAACTGCACGCCTCTACTGGCGGCCGCTGGCGTGGGCGTCCTAGGGAGCGGTGACGAGGCTGCGGGAAGCGAGGACGAGGTGATCGAGGCGGTCGGGCTGCTGCTGAAGCTGGGCGCCGATATTAATGCCGTCGACGAAAACGGTAACTCCGCGATGCACGGCGCTGCGTATAAGAGCTGGCCGAAACTGGTAAGATTCGTCGCCGACCACGGGGCGGACATCGACGTCTGGAATCAGAAGAACCAACGCGGATGGACACCGTTGCTGATCGCACAGGGTCACCGCCCAGGCAACTTCCGCCCCTCGCCGGAGACGATGGCGGCGATTGAAGACGTCATGGTGGCCGCCGGAATCAACCCGCCCAAACCGTTACCACGCAAGCAACGTCCACGATAGAAACAGGGAGCGACACATGGAACTCGGCGCGTTTTCAGTCAGCCTGGCAGTCAAGGACCTGGAGGCCTCGAAGGCCTTCTATGAGAAGTTCGGCTTTCAAGTGTGCGGCGGAGACGCCGCGCAGAACTGGCTGATCTTGCGGAATGGCGACCACACCATCGGCCTATTTCAAGGCATGTTTGAAAAGAACATCCTGACGTTCAATCCGGGATGGAACAAGAACGCCGAGCAGCTCGATGCGTTCACCGACATCCGCGAGCTGCAGCGCCAACTCAAAGCGGCGGGGGTAGAATTGATCCAGGAGGCAGACGAAACAACGACAGGCCCTGCATCCCTGACGGCTGTCGACCCGGATGGAAATCCGATCCTCGTCGATCAACACGTTTGATTCGCCTGCAAGCGACGAAAAAACTGTGGGGCAGGCCGCAAACGGCGCTGGCAGGGTCAGCGTTTCCTTCACGCGGAGCCTGATCGACCCGGGCGAAGTAATGCTTCCACCTTGGCCGTATGGCTAGTGCGGGTGAAACGGTTTACGCGGCGCGAAGGAACTTGGGGCAGCAGTCCCAAGCCGGGAATTCCTGGATTGCCCCCAGTCAGCCAAATAGAATGAAGAGACCATTTCTGGCTGCGACCTGTCGCGACGTCACGCGCCACCGTCATTTCGAAAAGACTCCATGAGACTCAATCCAATGCTTGACCTTGCCCGGCTCCTCCGAATCGTATGCGCTACGACCCTCCTGGCTGGAATTCTGGCTGGCGTGCCCGGAATTGCTCAAGACGCAACATCAACGGCGCCACAGTCTGCGGGTCGCTCCGAGCAAGAGAACGTGGCAAATGCCAAGGATGGAGCGGCCGAAACGGATGGGACGACCAATGATGCTGAAGTGGCCAATCAGGGTCGCGCGACGGAGATCGCGGCAATTCGTGCCGAGTCACAAGCGTTCGCTGCTGCGTTTGATGCCCGAGACGCCGAGGCCATTGCGGCGCTGTGGACTGCCGACGGCGAGTACATTGACGATGTCGGCCGGCGGTTTGTCGGACGCGAGGCGATCCAAAATGGATACCGCAGTTTCTTTGCCAACAGTCCGCCGATGAAACTGCGAGTCATCATCGATTCGATCCGGCTGTTAAGCGATGCAACCGCGATTGAAGATGGGCGGGCCGTCCTTGAGCCGCCCCCCGAAGGCATTCCCGGTTTCAGCCGATACACGGCGGTTCACGTCAAAGTCGATGGTAAATGGCGGATGGCTTCGGTCCGCGATACGCATATTGAAACTCCTTCAGCCTTCCGAAACGTTGCCGACCTGGAATGGTTAATCGGGACCTGGATCGCGGAAGAACATGGCGTGACGACGGAATCGACGTGCCGCTGGATCGCCAACAAGAGCTTCGTCACACGGACGTACACGTTGACCGCTGTCGACGGGACCAAGACATCAGGCCTGCAATTGATCGGCTGGAACCCATTGGACGGAAATATTCAGTCGTGGAACTTTAGCCCCGATGGCGGACACGCGGTCGGTGTTTGGTCGCCGACCGACAACGGCTGGATGGCGGAGATACGTGGGGTGACTGGAGAGGGAGCGCTTACAACGTCGGTCAACACGCTGACTCGACTCGACGACAACGCTTACGTTTGGCAGTCCGTTCGCCGAACCTCGGACGACGCCACCTTGCCGGATACAGAAGAAGTCGTGTTGAAGCGACAGTAGTCAAGCGATTCTGACCTCCCCACCGCGATAAACTAATTACGACTCGGAGAACGTCCCCATGATGCGCCAATCGCTGCTGACGCCGCTGGCATTCTGCCTCGTCTTTTCCTTGCCGCTGGCCGACTGCTACGGACGCGGATTTGGTGGTGGCGGTCGAGGGGGCGGCGGCAGCCGGGGAGGAAGTCGGGGAGGGTTTAGCGGCGGTGGCGGAAGTCGGGGTGGTGGCTTCAGTGGCGGCGGCGCAAGTCGTGGTGGAGGTGGCGGCGCGAGTCGTGGCGGAGGTGGGGGCTTCGGCGGCGGCGGCTTCAGCGGTGGTGGCGGTGCGAGTCGCGGCGGTGGCCTTGGCGGAGGCGGCTTCAGCGGGGG
>JAUIHJ010000240.1 GCA_030432015.1 bacterium | reverse complement strand
GTCGCCGCCAACGGGATGGTGTTCGCGGGCAGCAGCTATGAGAAACGGGCCATGCTGGCGATTCGTTTGGCGGGTGCGAAGGGGGACATCACCGGGACGGGACAGGTTGCCTGGCGGAGGATTCGTGGCACTCCATACGTTCCCTCACCGTTGTTGTACGACGGCGGCTTGTACTTCCTGACGCATTACCAAGGGATTCTGACCCGCGTTGATGCCGAAACGGGGGACGATGCACCGGGCGCCTTTCGGCTCAGCGGCATTGGTAACGTTTACGCATCGCCGGTGGCCGCGGCGGCCCGGGTTTATATCACCGACCAGAACGGCGCGACGCTGGTAATTAGCGCCGGCCCAGTACCTCGCGCGCTCGCGCTGAACCAACTCGACGACGAGTTCAGTGCCTCGGCCGTGCCGGTCGATCGCGAGCTGTTCCTCCGCGGGCACCGCTTTTTGTATTGCCTGTCTGAGTCGGCCGCCGTGCCAGAACCGTGAGACAGAAGTGAGCCGCCACCGCCTGAAACCGCATGAAAGGGTTCCATGAAGTTCACTCGAGTTAGCGCCGATCGCCTGAGAACATTCTCGATCGCGGTCTTTCAAGCGGCGGGCGCTCCCGCCGACCATGCCGAGCGGGCGACCGACGTCCTCATCTGGGCCAGTCTCCGTGGGGTCGATACCCACGGAATTCGTAACCTGAAGCGGTACTATTTGGATGCCTCGGGTGTTGGTCGTCGCGATGGGAAGATTGTCATGGACGCCGAACTGACGCTGGAGGGTGAGTCGTCGACCACCGCCAGGTTTGATGCACATAGCGGACTGGCCCTTTCGCTGTCGGTGCAAGCGATGCAGTGCGCGATCGAGAAGGCGCGTGACGCCGGTGTCGGTGCGGTCACGGTGCGCAATTCGACGCACTTCGGGCCGGCCGGCTACTACGCTTGGATGGCCGTCGAACACGAGATGTTGGGCTTTGCGTCGTGCGGCTACCTTTTTCCGCACGGTCAACCCAAAGCCGTCTTGCCGTTCGGTGGCTTGCTGCCGCTGCTGTCAACAAACCCCATCGCGATGGCCTGTCCGGCGGACAAAATGCCCCCCTTCGTGTTAGACATGTCCACGTCCGTCGTGCCGGTTAACCGGATCGAACTCAATGAGGAAGAAGGCCGCGCCGTGCCAGCCGACTGGGCGTTCGATGCCAACGGTCAGCCGACAACGCAGCCTGCCGACGTGCATAGCGTCGTGCCGCTCGGCGGCGCGACCGCTTTCGGTGGACACAAAGGCTTTGGCATGGCCTTGGCCAGTTGGATTTTGACCAGCCTCCTCTCCGGTGCGTGGAGCACCAATGCCGACCGTGACCGGGTGCTGGGCGCCACATCGGATCCGAAACATGGCCACTCGCAGGAAGGGATCGGTCATTTCTTCGCCGCGATTCGACTCGACCGGTTCGGGGACCCGCAGGCATTTCGACATGGGCTCGACGCCATGATCCAGGCCATGAACGATTCGCCCCCGGCAGACGGCTTCGAGCGGGTTGCGGTTCCCGGTCAAGGAGCCCACGCGACCGCGGAAGAACGACTCCGCGAAGGAATTCCCGTCAACGCCGCGACGATGGCTGACCTGCAGAGCCTGGCGGTTGAGTATGGAGTGCCGTTCTAATAGGGATGGCGCCACTTTGTCCTGTAAGCGCTTGTGGTTCCTGGGCTTCGCCCCCTGCCAGCGAGCCTGGCCGGAACCGGCGATCCAACGGCAAAGTCGGCCACGGAACTTTTTCAGGAAATTTCTCGTGCCGGCGTGAGTTTTCCATCGTACGAGGGACTCATATGGGGAGAGACAACCCCCAGGGCTCTTGTGTCTTTTAACCTGGGGGAATGGTAACCCGCCGCGTCAGCGCGGGATCAACGACCAAAAAATCGAAGCCAACGCACCTGCATCCCACGCAGACGCGTCCGATTTCGATGTGCGCTGAATAACCATGTTGACGAGCGAAACGGTCCTGAGGTAACCCCTGATAGGATGGACGCCGGTTTGACAAATCGATCGGTACCTGGGAAGGACGAGACACGATGGACCAGCCGGAAACACGCCACAGCCTGATTGTTCGCTTGAAAGGCGACGATTATGAGCGTGCGTGGTTCGATTTTGTCGCCGTTTATGAACCCTTCCTGCGGCATCTCGTGACGCGATTGGGGGTTCCCGAGCGTCATGCAGCAGATGTCGTGCAGCAGGTCCTGGTGGCGATTGCCAAGTCGGTGGATGGCTGGTCGGACGACGGCAAGGCGGCGTCGTTTCGCCGGTGGATGGCCACGGTCGCGCGGAACATCGTCATCAAGTTCATGAATCGAGAACGTCGGCAGCCTGGTGCCCACGGTGGAACCGATTTGATCACACTCTTGGAGCAAGTGCCGGCGGCGCCCGACCGGGCGGCTGTTGAGCGTTACGAGCACGAGCTGATCATCTGGGCGGCCGAGCAGATTCGAGCCGAGTTCGTCGATACCAGTTGGGCGGCCTTTTGGTTGACCGTGATCGAAGGGAAGTCGGTGAAATCCGTGGCCGCGGAATTGGATATCAGTTGCGGCAGCATTTACATGTCGCGGAGCCGGATCATGGCGCGAATTCGCAAGAAGGTGGACGAAGTGCTCGACCAACCGCTGGCCACGGAGGGAGACGGATGAAATCCTCACCCGCCAAGTGCGATCAACAACTTCTCCGCGACTCGCTGGACGATGTTCTGTCCGAGCAGCAAGAAGACTGGCTGGAGGAACACTTGGAGGCCTGCACCGCGTGCCAAGAGGTGCTGGCGGAACTCGCCAGCGATGCGGAGGGTTGGTCGCGTGTCGAGTCCGCATTGGTCAGTGAGGTCTCAGGGACCACGCCCTTAGGACGCGGCATGATTTCGACCCTGGTCCCTGGCAATCAGCGGGGACTGCCTGGTGAAAGCCGAATCATCGGACGGGATGTGTTACCCGCCGACTTCGCGGTCGACTTTCTGGAGCCGGCACAGGAGCCTGATTCGATCGGACGATTGAATGATATCGAAATCCGTTCGGTCATTGGACATGGCGGAAACGGCATTGTGCTGAAGGGCTTTCAGAAAGAATTGAATCGCCTGGTTGCCGTAAAAGTCATGGCACCTCAACTCGCCGCCAGCGCGGAGGCGCGCAAACGGTTTGCCCGCGAAGCACAAGCCACCGCGGCGATCGTGCATCCCAACGTCATGCCGGTCCTGACGGTGCACTCGCAGAGCCAGCTGCCGTATTTGGTGATGCCCTACGTGGACTGCGAATCGCTACAGCAGCGGTTGGATCGAGAAGGCTCCTTGCCCATCTTGGACGTACTTCGCATTGGTCACCAAGTGGCGCGCGGACTCGCGGCGGCCCATGCGCAGGGGCTTGTTCACCGGGACGTCAAGCCGGCGAATATCCTGCTGGAACGAAACGTCGACCGCGTCATGCTGACCGACTTCGGCCTGGCGCGCGCCATGGACGATGCCACGCTGACCGGCACCGGTTTGATTGCCGGGACGCCCCAATACATGTCTCCGGAACAGGCACGCGGAGACTCCGTTTGTCTGCGGAGCGACCTGTTTAGCCTGGGCAGCGTCATGTACGCGATGTGTACCGGGCGTCCGCCCTTTCGGGCGCAAACCAGTTACGGCATCTTGCGGCGCGTGATCGACGACCCGCAGCGACCAATCGGCGACCTGAACGCTGACGTTCCCGATTGGCTCGAAGGGTTCATTGACCGCTTGCTCGCCAAGGAAAGCGCCTCACGGTTTGGCTGTGCCGACGACGTGGCGTCGATGCTGCAGCGTTGTATCGCGCACGTGCAGCAACCATCCAACAACCGGCTTCCGGAAGCGGTGCAAGCCCTGGCTGGGCGACGATCGGTCTCCAGGCCGCCCAGCGTGCTGGTGAACTTGCGAGGCTATGTACTCCCGCTGATTGGCGTGCTGGCCGTCGTGGTGCTGGGCGCCATCGGCGCGTCCGGCGTGCTGGAACCGGCGGTCGATCCGGCTGGCGGAGTTCCCGGCGGCGACGCACCGCGAAAAACGGTCGAGCCCTCCGCTGCCGTACCGCTCGAAATGCCCAGCCAGCGTAACGAAGTTTGGCATGACGGCGTGAGTGAGGAATTATCGAGTCTTGCTGCAGAATTGGACGCCTTGCTTGACGCTCTGGAAACGAACGTGGACATGGACCATCAAACCCGCAACTAGTCGAAAGAAATCCGCATGAATCTCTCACTTGCCCGGCGATGCCGGTTGGCCTTATGGTTGGTCCCCTTGTGCCTCGTCATCATGGCTCATGTCATCGCACAGGACGATGTGATTGATCCGCCGCCAGGTGGCGCAACCATCCAGCGTCAGACGCCCGAAGAGGACGATCCGGGGTTGAATTCCGCGAAGTCTCCAGGCGTTGACATTCCAGGTCTCGGACAGGCAGGAGACCAGGACCCGATCCCCGGTGGCGTTGGCGGTGGTTTCCGCCGCGGCTTTGGCGGCGGCGGTTATGGTTTGTCTCCCTATGGCGGCGGCCAGAACGCTGCAGGCACGAATCAACGGATGGTCCAGGGCGCCACCATGATTATCTCGTGGTCAAAAGGACTGGACGAGCTGCGTGGCTTCAGCCAGAAAACGGGCGAATGGTCACTGCTGAAAATTGAGAAGCAGTCGACGCTGATTCCGGTCGTCGGCGGCGACGTGGCGGCAGTCCGTGTGGGCGATACGATGGCGGCGTATAGCGCGACGACGGGAAGCTGGGATACACTCCAACTGAGTTCCGGTTCGAAGGCGATTCCCTCGGTTGGCGACGCGATCGTGCAGACGACCGACAACGACCGGTTCTACACGTTTGCCGCCGCAAAAGGGAAATGGACATCTCCCAACGACCCCAACCTGCGCCGCGCAAGCAGCCTCGATCCGTATGCGACCGACGCGAATACGCTTCCACCCGGTCGCCGCAAGGGCGCTTCCTATCCAACACCGGCGGCGACCGACGTTGACGGAATGAATAGCAGGCTGGACCTGCAGGCCCGCGAATTGGCCCGCAAGCTTCGCGGGAAAGGGCTGGACGATCCGCAGGCTCGCAAAGCGCTTTCAGACGCGGTCGCTGATGCCTTCGACAGGCGGCAGGCCCACCACAGCGACGAAGCACGAAGGTTGTCGGAAAAACTCGAAAAGATCCAGGCGGCGATCGCCAGCCGAGCGTCGTTGCGCGAGCGGATCATTGCTCGACGGGTCGATGAACTTCTCGATCCGGATATCGACTGGGATACAGACGCGGCAGGCGCACCGTGGCGTCCCAGAAACAACCAGCAACCTCAACCCGCCACATCGCGGGCAGACGGCCAGTTGCCCGGTACGGCGATCGGGTTGCCGGGACCGCCCCACATTCCGCTCGGTGTAGTCGCCCCGGCCCGCACCACGAATGCCCCGTCGGGGTTCGCTGGCCCCGGGATAAAATCCGCCAATCTCCCATCGACTTGGCGCCCCGCGTACGACCACCACCGTGCGCTCTCCGAGCGTCGCCAGGCCGCGGCGGATGCACACGAGCAAGTATGGGCCAATGAGACGTACTTAAAGGAATCTCAGCAGCCACTGGAGGAAGTCAGGAAAGCGTTTTACCGGAGCATGACGGAAGAAGAACGGGTGAGCCGAGTCAGCATTTTTGAGCAAAAGGGCCACCGACTGCAGCAACAATTTCTCGAACGCATGGCACAATGGAAACAAGAGTGGAATCACTTCGAATCTCAGCTTGAGATCATGCAACTCGATGTCGAAGAGGCCAAGGTGAAAATGAAAGGGGCGGCGGGGAAGCTGATGGTAGCCGAGCGTATCAGTGCGGCCATGAAGAACCGTGGTCCATCGGCCGAACTTCGTGAGGCGGAGACAGATCTTGAACTGGCCAAGATCGCCGTCGATCGCGCTGAGCGCATCCTGGCACCATATCTCGAACTACGGAAAGAGCTCGACTTCTTGAACCCGGCGTCGTTTGAAGCGGAGTTGGCCGCGAAGGAATCCTCTGAAGCTGATTCATCGCCCGAGAACGCTGCCGCAAAGGTTAGGGCTCGATAAGCTTCGCATAGGCCTGGGCATAGCGGCGTCCCAATTCTCGATACGACTTGGCATCGAAGTGAACTTCGTCCCCTTTGTGGGTCAAACCATCCGAATTAACGAACGCCGTGTGCGGCACGTGCTTTGGCAAGTCGCGGTGAGCGGCGTCTACCTTCTTTCTGGCTTCGTCCCACGGTCGTTCAGGAAACTGACCCAATTGGCCGGCGATGAATGGGACCGACGGCGCATCCAGTTCGCTGCGAAATCGTGCGATCAGCGCGTGAAGTTTCTCCTCGTAAACACGTGCCAGTGCCGGCTTCGAGTCGGACTCGCCCTGATGCCAGAGAATCCCCTTGAGGGTGCCTGACTTCATGGCCAGCTTGGCCCGGATCATGGCGTCATCCCAGGGATGGGTCTTGGTCGAAGCGTGGTAACCACCTGGTTCCCAACTGGCGATGGGAGATCCGCCGACCGCACACGGAATCAGGCCGATCGTGATTTCTGGATGCACGGCACCGGTCTGTTCGGCGATGGCGGCAGCAAACGACCGGCCGACGCCGACCCCTACAATCCCCGGCTTGTCGAAATGCAACGGATCGACGGCCGGGACCCATTGGCCGTCCTTGGACAGCTTTAGGACCCGCCGCATCGGCTTTCGGTCTTCGGCCGCGACCTTGCCTCGGCCCGCCATGTTCGACTGGCCGACCAGCAAAAAAAGATGGAACTGCTCGCGCGCGGGCGGCTTGACCGCGTCGTCACTCCAGGCGTCGGAAACGGCCAGCATCCAACAGAGCATTGAAGCCAAGGTCAACAGGCAAACGCGACGGCGTAGGGAGTTCATGGTGAATTCCTTGGAGGGATCGAGATTCCAGCGGCGAGAACGCGAGTCGTGCCAGCGACTACGCATTGGGTTGTGTTCCAGGTAAAGTAATGGCTGTGGCACAATGTAATCGCTCTCGCGTTGCCAATCCACAGTTGGTCGATCGTGCGAGTACCCACCGAATCGTATCAATCAGATCAAGGCGGCCCCACGCATGACTCACCACCATCGAATTCTTTCGCGATCGTCGCAGTCGCTTCTGGCGGCAACGCTGCTGATCTTCACCACCGGCCTGCTGACGCTCAGCCCCACTGTGAGTCGCGCCGCGGACCGTCCCAATTTCGTCTTCTTCCTGGTGGACGACCTTGGTTGGACGGATCTTGGATGCTATGGGAGTTCGTTTTACGAAACGCCAAGTATCGACGGTTTGGCCGCCAGTGGTATGCGGTTTACCAATGCCTACGCGGCCTGTCCCGTCTGTTCACCCACACGGGCCAGCATCTTGACGGGGAAGTATCCGGTCCGAGTTGGCATCACGGACTACATCAACGCCGCTGGCGGCAACCAGCCGGAAAACTGGAAGCGTCGAACGAAGCTCCTGCCGGCGGCGTACCGCGACCGCCTCGCGCATGAGGAAGTGACGATCGCCGAAGCGCTGAAGGCCGCCGAGTACGCGACGTTCTTCGCCGGCAAGTGGCATTTGGGCCCCGAAGGATTTTGGCCGGAAGATCAGGGCTTCGACGTCAACCAAGGTGGCATCGAACGGGGAGGCCCTTACGGAGGCAAACGGTACTTCTCGCCGTACGGTAACCCCAGGCTGAAAGACGGGCCCGACGGGGAACATCTGCCCGATCGACTTGCCCAGGAGACCGTCGCGTTCATGGAAGCACATCGCGACGAACCGTTCCTGGCCTACCTTTCGTTCTACTCGGTTCACACACCGCTTATGGCTCGCGCCGACCTGCGCAAGAAATACGAGCAGAAGCGGAAAGGGGTCGACAAGGATCTGGCGATTTGGGGCCGGGAAGGGGACCGCAAAGTGCGCCGCGTGCAAGAGCATGCAGTTTATGGCGGGATGGTCGAGGCGATGGATCTGGCCGTGGGAAAGGTCTTGGATGCCGTCCAACGCCTCGGCCTGGATGACAACACCATCGTCATCTTGATGTCCGATAATGGCGGCCTTGCAACTTCCGAGGGCCACCCCACCAGCAACCTGCCGCTTCGCGCGGGGAAAGGCTGGATGTACGAAGGGGGCATTCGCGAACCGATGATTGTTCGCTGGCCGGGCCAGACCGCGGCCGGCTCGGTTTGCGACCAGGTGGTGACCAGCACCGATTTCTTTCCCACGATGTTGGAGATGGCCGGGTTGCCGGCCCAGCCTGAACTCCATCTGGATGGCCAGAGCATGGCTCCGTTGCTGCGGGGCGAAGAACGGGAACGCGGCCCGATCTACTGGCACTATCCGCACTATGGCAATCAGGGTGGGTCGCCGACCGGCGCTGTGCGAGATGGCGATTGGAAGTTGATTGAATGGTACGAAGACGGCCGGCTGGAACTGTATGATCTGGCGACCGACCCCGGCGAACATAAGAACATGGCCGGTGCGAATCCCGATCTGCGCGACCGACTCCATCGGCAGCTTGTGCAATGGCGGCAAGCGACCGGTGCCGTGATGCCTGGCAAGCGGCCCCGAACGCCATGAGCGAAGTTGGCGCAACGCAAAGGACGGAACTCTCACACGATGCAAAACGGCAGACGTAAGGTGCGGACCTCATGATTCGACGTTGCCATCTCACCAAGGCGCTGGTGGGCGTCGTCCTGTTTCTCGCGGTCGCCGCGACCGGGAGGGCGGCGGATCCGCCATCGTTTGTCCGCGATATTCGTCCCTTGCTGGCCAGGCATTGCTTCGCTTGCCACGGTCCGGACGAAACGCATCGCGAGGCCGATCTGCGGCTGGACGAACGAATGGCTGCCGTTGAAGCGGGTGCGATCGTGGCGGGGAAGCCGGACGACAGCGAATTGATTCGGCGTGTCTTTTCGGAGGATCCAGACGAATCCATGCCGCCCGCCGACGCCAGCACCAAATTGTCCGACCGGGAACGGAAGCTGTTGCGCGACTGGGTGGCTGCCGGCGCCGAATATCAAGCGCACTGGGCTTTCGTGCGACCGGTCAAGCCCGCGCTACCCGCGGTCGCCAACCAAGATTGGCCGCGAAATGACATCGATCGGTTTGTCCTCGCCAGGATCGAACAGGCCGGACTGCAGCCTGCCGCGGCCGCCGATCGATATACCCTGATCCGCCGCCTCTACCTTGATCTGATCGGCCTGCCACCCACCGTCGCCGAAGCGGATGCCTTTGTCGCCGACCAGGATCCGCACGCGTACGATCGTGTTGTGACACGACTGCTGGATTCGGCACATTATGGCGAACGGTGGGCGCGGCAGTGGCTGGATCTGGCTCGCTACTCTGACACCAATGGCTACGAGAAAGACCGCCCCCGGTCGATTTGGCCCTATCGCGACTGGGTCATCAAGGCGTTCAATGACGACATGCCGTTTGATCAGTTCACGGTCGAACAACTGGCCGGTGACATGTTGCCGGAAGCCACCAACAGCCAACGCATTGCCACGGGGTTTCATCGTAACACGATGCTGAATGAAGAAGGGGGCATCGACCCTCTTGAGTACCGGTTCTATGCGATGGTCGACCGGGTTGCGACAACGGGCACGGTCTGGATGGGATTGACGACAGGTTGCGCGCAGTGTCATACGCATAAATATGATCCGCTCTCGCATACCGATTACTATCGCCTGTTGGCCCTGCTGAATAACGCCGACGAACCCGATCTGGCGGTTGACGACCAGGAAATCCGAGCCCGCCGCGAGCGGTTGGCGCAACAAATCGAAGCGCGCGAAGCGGCGCTGGCTGACCACTTCCCGCCGCTCGACGGCGACCAACCGCTGGCGGCGCGACGCCAATCGGCGCTCGAGGCGAAGTTCGCAGACTGGATCGCGTCCCAGGCGGCAACGCCGTGGGCGGTAGCGTCGCCAAGCCACGTCGCGTCAAATCTCCCCAAGCTCGAGGTCTTGGCGGACGGATCAATCTATTCCAGCGGTGACATTACCAAGCGGGATGTCTTTCGGCTGCAGTTTCCGCTGGAGGAATTGACATCGCCAATCACGGCGGTGCGGCTGGAAGTTCTGCCGGACGAGCGTCTGCCCGCGGGCGGACCGGGGCGAGCGTACTATGAAGGTCGCCAAGGCGATTTTTTCCTCAGCGAAGTCGTGGCGACCGTCAGCGGTCAAAAGGTTCCGTTTGCGTCCGGTTCCCATAGTTTTGGAAAGATTAGTATCGGCAGCGGCAGCGCCGACGCGGCCAATGTGTTCGACGGTGACGGGTCGACGGGCTGGGCCACGGCCGGTCGTGAAGGTGAGCCGCATCAATTAGTGTTGCGTCTTGCCGAACCGCTTGACGCGAACGGTGAACTGACGATCGAAATGATCTTTGAACGCCACTTTGCAGCCAGCCTGGGACGTTTTCGAATATCCTTGACCGGTGCGACCGGCGACGTGCTGGCCTCTGCGTTGCCGGTCGAGATCGAAGCGTTGCTGGCCCGCGGGTCCGACTCCTGGACTC
>JAUIHJ010000239.1 GCA_030432015.1 bacterium | reverse complement strand
GTCGTTGTCTTGCGAGACGTGGCAGTCGGAGCACATCTTCGTTTCGGTGGTGCCGGCGCGAAACGTGCCCGTGCGACGGTTCTTGGGTCCGCCGCGCACCGTGTGCGGAACGTTCGTGCTGAACGCGATACCGCTGAGTCCCTCGGCCGATATGGTCTGCTGTTGGACGTAGATGTTCTCGCGATTCTGGTTGTAAGAACTGACGTGGATGGCACATGACGAACGGGCCGGGCCGATGCGGTTGCCGGTGACGTTGCCGTCTCGGGCGAGCATATAGACGTCGTCCCTGAGAGTTTGAAAATTGTAGGAGACGTAGTTTCGCGAAACTTCGCCCCGATCGTGCAGCGACGGCATTTTCTGATTCGCCTTCTGTGGCAAATGGCAACCAAAGCAACTGGGATTCCACGAAGAGTGGCAGGCAATACAGCTCATCGTGGCACCCGTGTGGGCGCACGCTTCGCGCTGCGGGTCGCCGCCCCACTCGAGTTGGTTTGCGGCATTCAGCCCCACGGTCTTCGCCATATGCGAGAGGGCGTTGTAGTGTTCGTTGTTCGGATCGATCGTGGCGGCGGTTTGCACGACCTCCCAGGTCTTGTCCCGTTCAACCATGGAATTCTGAAAGAGTTGGGCGCCGCGAACCTCAAATCTCGGTTTGCCAAACGGCGTGCGCATGGCCAGCAGATTGGTTCCCCGTGTCGGCGCGGCCGGGCCGGAAGTCAGCATGCCTTGACCGGCGCGGAGCTTTTGCGGCACGCTTTGGGTTGCGTCGCCGTGGCAATCGACACAGGTGATTTCAATCGCGGCCCGGACTTCCCCGTAGAGCTTCGTATTTCCATGCACGTCTTGATTGAAGTGGCAGTCGATGCAATGCATGCCCCGTTCAAGGTGGATGTCCATCAAATGCACGGGAACGTCTTCCCGCTGCTTGCCGTGAACCTGTTCGGATTCGGTGGGGGTCCGCACGGCTGCCTGCAGTTTTTCCGTGGTGGGGTTCGTGACGACCTCTCCCCGGTAATCAAGAAAGTTACCTTGCCGATCTTTCTTGAACACGGCCCGAAACACCCAGCCGTGACCGTGAAAGTCGGCGAACTGCGTGTGCCGGGCGTGCGGATTGAGGTCGCGGACGTTGGCGAGAAACTCGGGATCGGACCAGTGACCGCGAGCGGCCGCCTCGTCAGGGTTGGACATCTGCGCGCCGATCAGCTCTTCCGGTGTCGGATCATGCTGCTCGTGCGGATACATCAACTCGCCATCCGTTTCGTTGTCCCACCACATGTAGCCGAGGTAGCTGTTCATCACGTTCGTGCCGGGGTGAACATGGCAGACGATGCATTGGCTGGTGGGAATCGACAGCGTGAACTTGTGTTCGATCGGGTGCCCCGATTCGTGCGGTGAAATGGTGGGATCGGTCGAGTGGCTGCGGCCTCGATTCCCAAAACGGGCATAGGGTCCCGAATGGATCGGCGAGCGGTCATTGGCGTAGACGACGTGGCACGCCGTGCAGCCGCTGGAGCGATAATCACCCGGGTGGTCATTGGTTCCCAGAAAGTTGAGGGTCGGGTCGAGCAGCCGGGTCTTCTGCAAGCCGATAAAAACCGGGTCGGTGCGATTCTGCGTACCCAGCCCGCGATCGCTGACCCGCTCGCGTGGACGGCCGGGCTCCTCAAGACGCTCCGGTATGCCGATCTCCGGACGAAAGCGTCCGCCCGATTCGAAGATCCGCAATACGTTGCCAGGCTGCGAGATTTCGAAGCGTGGTAACGGATCTAGGTACGGCAAAATACCCTTGGTCATGATCTCGTCATAGGTTGGCGGCGGCACGGTTTGCAGACGCTGCGGCACGCCGTGCATGCTGTAGCTTTCTCCGAAGCGGGGCCACTTCTTGGGAAAGGCACCGTTGTTGTAGAGTGCCGCACCCCACAGCATGCAGCCATGGGTCATCATGCTCTTCTTGACCGCCAGCGTCTCCTGTGGGTGGCACTTTCCGCAACTGATATGCGCCACGCGGAGATCGCCCGGGTTGACGAAGCGGATAAACTCGGGGTTCTCGTGATTCAGCAGTGTGTACGAGCGTACGGGATTGGCCGACGTTGGCCACGCCTGCGGGTACGCAGCCGGAACATGTGCGGTGGCCAGCGTGGTGCCCCGCGCGTCCCCGCCGTGACAGTCGGTGCACCCGAGATGGACCGTCGGCTTGTTGTGCATGTCCGTGGCGTTCTGATGACACTGCACGCAACCATGACTTTTCGCCTCGGCCTGCCGCCGCGTCTGCCGCGTCAAATCAACACCGCGAAGTTCCGGGGCGTCCGGATAGGGATCGTAGGGCAACGGCCCGGGAATCGGCGCCGGTAGCAATTCCGGGTTCCGCCCCCCAGGATTTTGCAGCACCGGCGGGCGACCTTCCGGATTCGGAGCCGCCGGGTTTCGAAATGCAGGGTTCCGAGGTCGGGGCGCTTGAGCCAAAGCTTCACCAGCTAGCACTGCTGTTAATGCCAGTGCCAGTGACGTCAGCGTCCGTGTCGTCAGGGCGGTGGGGGGGCGAAACGCGTGCGCCAGATTCATCCAAAACTTCCTTGTTGCTGACGCGGATTCTCACGTCGCGTCGAGCGACGTGCGCCGGTTTCCTGTCGCAGAGAGGAGGTCCGTCCCTGGCAGGCCGGCTCCCAACCCGATTCTGCGCAGCCTCCGAGCCGGCAAGAACCAGGACGCAGAAGAAACCGCCCGAGCTTAGTACGTCAGGATGATATCGAGGAAGCTGGCAAACTGTCCATCGACATTTCCGGCGATCGGGTCGTAAAGCGTCTTGAATCCGTCGCCGGGGACGAGTCCGGAGATGCCGCCCACCAACAGCACATTGTTGTTGTGGTACGGACGATACTCGACACCCAGGCTCAGATCAGTGCCGATGAAGTTGCGGATATCGCTTTGAAAGACAAACTGCTCGAGCACCTCGGTTTGCTCGAACCAAAGAAAGTTGACGTTGCCGATCAGCTTGAGCCGCGGTGTGAGGTCGGCGTCCATCCCGGCGTTGATCAGCACCAGGCCAGGGTTGACGAAGTTTGTCTGGCCTTGAAACTTGCTGGACCGCAGGTTGGGCACGAGGCTTTGGCGATTGACCAGGTTGACACCAAACAGGCGGACGGTCTGCCGCTGCCAGTAGCTGAATTCGCCTCCGGCGAAGTTTGGGTTGTCGAAGATCGCGTCGAAGCCTTGACCCTGTCCGTCGTTGATATCGTCGTCGCCTGAAGACCAGAAGAACGAGCTGCGAAAACGAATCCAGTCGCGATCGTAAGAGAGTTCCAGGGCTGCCATTTGAGCGTTGATACTTAATTCACGGCCGGCCAGCGGATTGAGTTCGTCGCGGCCCAAAGCCCAGTAAAAGGCGTGGCTGACATTGACGCGATTGATGTGGCCGTTGCCGGCCCAGCCCAGATAAAACGCGTCGACCTTGTGCGGCTGGAAAATTCCCACCGGATCGGGCCGGACCAGGAAGTCGTTCTTGTCGAACTTCGTGGTGGCCTCGTCACGGTTGTAGTGAAAGCTGAGTTGCGTCGTGTAGCCCGGCCAGACAAAGTCCTGTCGATAGTAGTTGGCGATCACCGTATTCTGTTGGCGGTCGTCAAATGTATTGAGCAGGCTGTTGGTCTCTTTCTCGGTTTGATCAAACCAGATCAGATTGAATTGATCGCGGTTCGCGTTGCGATTGCCAAACAGTCGTACGCTGCGGTTGATGTCGGCAAAGACGAAGCCGCGAAAATCACTCACGAAGAGCTGCGAGCCAGCACGCATCGACACGAAATCGTAGTTCGGACTCAGGTCGGCCAGTTTCGTTTCCACGAACCACTCTTCCAGGGCAAAGTCCTGTCGGGCCCGTGTCGTGCCGGCTTCGACGTTGGGATTCACAACCGCCAGTTCATCCGTGTCCAGGTAATTCAGATTGAAGACCGAGTTGATCTTCACGCGCCAGTCCATCGGCTTGAACGCGGCATCACCATGAAACAGGTCGAAGGAGATCAGGAAGTTTTGTGTATAGAAGTACTGGTCCGGGTCACCAAAGAATTCTTCACTGAACGGATCTTGCGTGCTTTCGAAGGGAGTGGTTGGCGTCGGTACCTGCCGTGTCTCCTGGAGCAGATTGGTCGCGGCCGTGAAGGTCAAGAAAGTGTTTTGACCGATGATGGGGTAATCACCCTTGAGCACATTTTGGTTGTAAGGGTCGATCAAGCGGCCTTGCTTGTAGGGCGCATGGGCCACCCACGGGTCGGGCTGATCATCGCGGTCCCAGGCCGGAAAACCGATTCGCCACCGGTCTTCGACCGGCGCAAAGTGGCTGCTCTCCTGCACCTCGCTGGGCAACACGCCGGACGGTCCAGAGTAACCCAGGGGTGGATCCGACGCCCATTCCAGCAGCGAATCCGTTTCGAATTCAACCTGCGGCGGAGACGCCACGTGCGGTGCCGCCTGATCCGTTGGGATACGGAGGACCTCCGGACGCAGGGGACGCGGTGGGCCACTCTCGCTGGGCGAGGGTAATTCGCCGGACCGTGGCGGCTCGTCACTCAATGAGGCATAGAAGCTGGCCTGGCGGACCTGCGAGTCGAATCGCAGGCGATCCGGCGGCGAAGTGACGCGCGGGAGGCGACGAAGGGTCGCCAGTTGAGAACCCGTTGAATCAACGTCAGGCGATAAAAGCCAATCCTCATGCGAGCCGCTCGGTGGGGAAATTGGACGGCGGCGCGGATCTAGCCGCAACGGGCGGGGCGGATCCGCATAGCTGGGGCGCATTGCGATGAAGGCACCACACGCGATCGCCAGCCAACAACAGCCGATCGCGATCAAGCGAGTGAAACCAAGGAATGGGAATGGCGGACCAAACCCACTGGCCCTCGCGGCAAGCCGCCTGGCCGATGGTCGACACCTTTTCAAAACATCACCACATTTCCCTGCGCGCAGCGGTAAAGTCTGCTGGTTGTATCGGTTATCCGACCTGTATCGTTAAAGCCGTTCCTGGGGAATTTTCTCACCGAAAACTACTAGAAGACGCAACGGGAAACGGGAATCTGCTGCCGTTCCGAGTCCAAATCCCGAAATGACAGTTAAACTAGAGGGAACAGGAAGAATACAACCTTTAGTGCGGGCGCGAGGCGAATCTAGAGATGGCAAAAAGAACCCCCCGCCGAGCGTTCAAACCGGTTCGTCGGTCGCGACTGCCGCGATTCGAACAGCTTGAGGGCCGCCACCTGCTAGCTGCCAACCCTTTGGCCTGGGAAACGCTCGAACCAGTACCGATGGCTGAAGGGGAGGCCGCGCACAGCCCCTGGCACAATTCCGAGTTGCGTGAGGATGTCGATCGCAACGAACTGGTGACGCCCCGCGATGCACTGGTGGTGATCAACGATCTCAACGCCCGGGGAGCTCGCCAGCTATCCATCGCGGAAGCCGAAGGGCCCGCCGAGACGATTCATTTGATTGACGTCAACGACGACCAATTCGTCACCCCACACGACGCGTTGCTGATTATCAACGCGCTCAATGCGGAAGGCGAAGGCGGGTCGAGCGACGTGATCGAGGCGTCGGATGTGGAGGCACTGCTGGCGCGCGCGGCGGCTGCCACGGTCTCTGAAGATGCCATCATTGCGATCGTTGATCGGGGTGGGCGGATTTTGGGAGTCCGCGCCGAAGCGGAGGTGTTAGCCACTTACGCCGGCCGAACGGAGGAGTTCGTCTTTGCTGTCGACGGGGCCGTCTCCAAGGCCCGCACGGCAGCATTTTTCGCGAACGGTGACGGCGACGGGATTGTCGGACCACTAACGTCGCGAACCATTCGATTCATCAGCCAGTCGACGATCACTGAGCGCGAGGTCCGCGCGAACCCCAGTATCAAGGACCCCGATGCGGTCGACCGAGGACCCGGCTTCGTCGCCCCCGTCGGACTGGGCGGGCATTTTCCGCCAGCGATCGCGCATACGCCACCGGTCGATCTGTTTGCGATTGAACACACCAACCGCGACAGCATCTTCCACGCGGGTGCGGACGGCATCTTGGGAACGATGGACGAAGGTGAAATCAACCTGGGCAAACGGTTCGGCGCGACAACGCTGGTTGACGGCATCGAGGCGCCGGAGTCTTACGGCCTTGAGTCCGAATTGGCACCGGACGCGCGGTCTCGTGGCATGGCCACGTTGCCAGGCGGAATTCCGCTCTACAAGTCGGATTCGGAGACCGGTAACCCGGTCCTGGTTGGCGGTATCGGTGTCTTCTTTCCGGGACCCGACGGCTACGCAACGTTCGAGCAGGCCTTCGTGGCAGGCATCGGGCAAACCGAATATGAACGGACCAACGCGCCGAAGGTGCTGGAGGCGGAGCGCATCGCGTTTGCGGCCGCCTGCGGCAGCGCGGGGGCGGGCGCTTCGGTCGGCGCCTTAGGTGGCGTTGATTGCCCGCCGGGTTACGATCTACCGTTCGGACGGATCGATCTCGTCGGGGTGACGCTGGAAATCTACGGCCCCAATCCGACTGCCGCGCGGCCGCAATCCGGGGTGACGACGCTCCTGAACGATGGCGGCATGCTGGGCTTGGGAGACAGCACCAGCGGCGACGATCAGCTGATCGCGCCCGGCGTGACCTATCGGGCTGGCGAGCCAGTGCCGGACGGATGGTTGGTTCCCGCTCAGGATTCCGAAGTCACGTTGGATGACGGCGTCACGCCAGAGCTCACCGCGGCACAGGTCGAGTCGATCATCAACAATGCGATCGACGAGGCAAACCTGGTGCGGGCGGGCATTCGCTTGCCGATCGGCAGTCGGACGCGGATGGTCTTTTCGGTGGCCGATCGCGCTGGCAATGTCCTGGGCCTCTACCGCATGCCCGACGCGACGGTCTTCTCCATCGACGTGGCGGTCGCCAAGGCCCGCAACACGGCGTACTACGCCGAGGATGATCTCGCGCCAGCCGATCGTGTGGATGACGACGACAACGGTGTCGCTGACTTGCCAGACGGTGCCGCCTTGACCAATCGCACGTTCCGGTTCTTGAGCGAGCCCCGCTATCCGTCCGGAGTCGACGGATCGGTGCCGGGGGCGTTTTCCAGCCTACGAGACCCAGGGATTAACCCGACGACCGCCGAAAACCTCGGCCCCCCGCTTCCCGCCTCGGTCTACTCGACCGACACAACGAGCGTGCTGGGCTTCGACGCGTTTAATCCCGGTCGGAATTTTCGCGACCCGGTCAACATTGAGAATCAAAATGGCGTGGTCTTCTTTCCAGGAAGTGCGCCCCTGTACGTCGACGGAAAACTTGTGGGCGGTTTCGGCGCCAGTGGCGATGGCGTCGATCAAGATGACGTTGTGACCTTCTCTGCCGTGGACGGCTTCAACCCGCCGGACGCGCTGCGGGCCGATCAATACTTCGTTCGCAACGTGCGCCTTCCCTATCAGAAATTCCTCCGCAACCCCCGCGGATAGCGCGGGCGTTGCTCAAACCCAGGAGTCATGGATGACCCGTCTCCACCTTCGCCGGCGCCCGATTGGGATCGTCGGTTGGCTGTTGCTGTTTGCTGCCGTCGGCAACGGAGTTCACCCACTGGCCTGGGCGGGCGCAGCGAACTCGACCGTTGCGCAGCGGCATGACAAGCCGCGCTCGGAACCACACCAGAAGCCGAACCGCTTGCCGAGCGGCCCCTGGCAGCGGTCGTTGCCCGCCTTTCACCGTGCGGGCAATCCCCAGCACGTCTCTTGGTTCGCCCAGCCCTCACGGAATAAACACGATATGGTCGGTTACGTCGGTGGCGGCACGGCCTGGAAGGGTGAGCCGCGATGCGACGATGAAGGTACCTTTGGGCTGGATTACGGTGGCCTGTTCGCGAAGCGCCATATCTGGCTGAAATGGTTGCACGGCCGTCCATCCCACCAGCCCGGCGGCTCGTACGAACCCGACGGCCCCCATCTACTGTCACACTGAACGCGTTGCATTAGACCGTCTCCTGGCCGAGAATGAGCAACGCGGGCGGAGTTGGTCCGCAGCGCACAAGCGCGATGGCGCCAGCGAGTCTCCGGTCGCGCGAGGCGTTGGCTAGAACTGGCCTGGCTCGGCATCCGATCTTGTCGATACCACGCAAGATCGACGCGTTCGAATCCGAGACCCGCACTGCACCTGCCGAGACGATCATCAAATATGGTTCCCCCGCCCAAGAAGATCTCTGCCAAGCCCGAGGCCGAATTGGCGCCTCGCCGCGACGACCAGCTCCTGAGTTCGGACGAGCTGAAACAGTTCGAGCTGTTTGGTGAGCTGAAGAAGTCGATCACAGTCGAGAAGTTCCCCGGTTCCATTGTCTTACGCAGGTTCCGAAAGGGGGACACCATCTGTCGGCAAGGAGATCGAGGCCACAGCGCCTTCTACATCGCCAGTGCGGCAGACATGCGACGGTTGGAGACGCTGCGTGGCGGCAACGAGGACGCGTCTGAGGCGACCGCCGCGAACACCGAAAAGCGGCGGGTTGCAACGGCTTACCTGTTGAGCGGTACGGCGGTTGCGACGCCAGGGTCGTTTGCCAACCGGTTCTGGAAACGACGTCAGGTGCCGGAGGCGCCCCAACCAGCCTCCATTCCGAATGACGGCCCGACCGACATTGACTATGCCACGCGCCAAGCTCCGATGCTGGAAGGAGACGTGTTTGGCGAGATGAGTTGCATGACCCTGGCACCCCGTTCGGCGACAATCGTGGTCGATGAAGACTGCTACATGATTGAGTTCATGCGCAATATCTTCGACAAGGTGCAAGGTGATGCGGGCTATCGAAAGCGGGCCGACGAGGTCTATGCCCAACGCGTCCTCGATACGCACCTGGGACGCCTGGAAATTTTTCAAGGACTGACCGAACCGCAACTGAGGGTGCTCCGCGCCGCGGCGCACCTCGAGGTCGTCGAGCCGGGTGCGGTGATTTGTGATGAGGGCGATCTTTCGGACAGCATTTACTTGATTCGCAGTGGCGTGGTGCAGGTCGTTCGGGGAGCGCACGTTGCCTTGCGGGCCGCGGATGTCGCGGATTGGCCGTCCTTCTGTCAAGCGCTGATCGGTCAGGACGGCGACGGTCCTGAAAAGGACGGAGCACCCTCGATCGCTGGCGGTGCCGACACACCTACTACCAAGAAACCGGCCGGCGCCGCGGCGGCGAAATCCAAGCCGGCCGCGAATGTCGCCGATATTCTGGCGGCGGCCCGGGGTGGCAAGAAGAAACCCAGCCCGGCCAAACCACGGACAAGCGGAGGGCCCTCTGCCGCCGACATCCTGGCTGCCGCACGGGGCGGAAAACGGCCCGGCGGTGAGTCTGGACCGACGAAGCCGGCTGCCAAACCGACCGCTGCAGAGCCGACCGCCGCAGAGCCGCCGTCCGGCAAAGGATCTGTCGACAAACCGGCCGTCGACAAACCGGCCGTCGGCAAACCGGCCGTCGGCAAACCGGCCGTCAGCAAACCGGCCGTCAGCAAACCGGCCGTCAGCAAGCCGGCTGCCAGTCGCGCCGCCGACTCGGATACCCTCCTCGCAGCCAAGCCGCCGAGCGTGACAGGAAAGCCCGATCGCTGTGTTTGGCAATGGTTTGGACCCCGCGTGCAGTCTGCCATTCGGTCGCTCGCGGCTGGTCAGGGTTCGAGTGACGATCAAGGGCTGGTGATTCAGGCTGTCAATCAATTGATTTGTCGGCGTGACTTCGTGGCCGCACAGGACGTCGCGCCGGTGCTGGAGAAGAAAGAGGTTGCCAACGTCTGGTCATCATTTCCACAGGGTCTGGCCGGCGCGAGGAAACAGTGGTCGGAATTGGAAGTTCGCGTTGCGGGGCTGGCGGCGTTGCGGGCGATTTTCCCAGCCGCCCTGGGGCCGCGACCGCTGCAAAAAGGGCCGCCCGATATTCTGAGCTATCTGTCGCGTGGCGATTGTTTCGGAGAAATGGCTGTGGTGCTCGACACGCCGCGCCAAGCGACCTGCGTCGCCTATGACCACCCTGCCGACGATTCCCGGCGCAAGCCGGGACGCGTCGAACTGGTCCGGATCGACGGCGCGGCGTTCAAGTCGCTGCTGGAAGAATCCACGGTGCTGCGAGCGCGTGTCGACCAGCTTGTCAAGAAACGTTACGGCGACATTGTGGCTGGCGAATTGCGCCCGGTCGGTGCAGGCGAGCCTTTATCCCATTCCGAAGCCTACCGGGACGAAGGGTTGGCGCAGGGTCAAAGTTTGTTGTTGATTGATCTCGACCGTTGTACACGTTGTGGTGACTGCGTTCGCGCCTGCCAGCAAACGCACGACGACGGCTATTCGCGGTTGTTTCTGGACGGCCCCACGTTCGATCGTTTCCTCATCCCGTCGGCATGTCGCCAATGCCTGAATCCGGCCTGCATGATCGGTTGCCCGGTCGGTTCGATTCAGCGTGGCGACAACGGGCAGATCGAGATTCGCGATTGGTGCATCGGTTGTAAACTGTGTGCCGACCAGTGTCCCTACGATTCGATTCA
>JAUIHJ010000238.1 GCA_030432015.1 bacterium | reverse complement strand
CGATCCGCAGACCCCCGAGCAGTTCGCGGCCACGATCTACCATGCACTGGGAATTCCCCGGGACGCCGAATGGTACGACGCCACGGAGCGGCCCTACCGTGTCTACCACGCTGAACCCATTCGGGGTTTGATGGCGTAGGCCCGTGGTGGTCGGCGCATCGCTCCGACACACCTTTTCTCATGGCCTGCTGGTCACATCGCCGGCTGGCGCGTGGCCTGCTGGGCGCAACAGCACGCCCCCGCTGCGGCGATTCTGTCGGCGAACAGGCGATCCGTTCAGGCGATCCACGGGCTCCCACGGAGCTCCGGCGCGCCTCGGCGACGAAGAAATGTTGGCGAATTTTCCAATTCGATGAAAGGTTCGCCCACCAAGCTCCATTCAATCTCCCAGAGAGACGCGTTCGCGCGTCGCCTGATTCGCGACGGCACGAATGGTCCACGACCCCATTTCTTCTGTTCTCACAAAGAGGTCTATCATGTATCGCCCACTCGCATCTCGTCGCAATCGCAAGTCGCGTCAACGCAACCGCAAGCACAGCAACGCGCTACGATACGAAGCGCTCGAAGCTCGCCTGCTGCTCAATGCCGACATGGGCGACCTGTCAGCCTTGAATGACGAATTCAACAATGCGTCGACCATCGAGGAATGGCAACTTGTCAGCGAGACCGAAGGTTGGGGAGCGCAACACTTTGAGACCTATGACATTGACCAGACGACTCCCGGCGCGCTAACAATCGAACCCCATACGTCGACCTGGTATCAGAACTACCAAGGGGACCTTGCCTACAAGGAAGTCACCGGCGACTTCATCGTGACCACCCACGTGACAATTAGCGACCGGGATGATGTCGGTGCCAGCGACGGCGATGATATTCCCAATGACAGCACGTTCTCATTGGGAGGCGTCATGTTGCGAACGCCGCGGGAGATTACCGACGCCACGACGCAGTGGACGCCGGGCGGGGCCAATTTCGTCTTCCTGTCGATCGGCCATGGCTACGACGGCGCCAGCATGAGTCTGGAATCGAAGAATACCCAAGATAGCGTTTCAGAACTTGAATTGATCCCTGTGACCTCCACCAACGCGGAACTGCGGGTCGAGCGGATAGGTGATTCGATTACCACCATGTATCGCATTGAAGGCGATGCGGAGTGGCAAGTGGCTGCCAATTTTGATCGCCCGGATATGCCCGACACCTTGCAGGTCGGATTGGTCGGCTACACCGATTACGCCAAGACATCATCGTTCGATCCGTTCTACGCGAATTCGCACACATTGATCGATACGCCGGAGAATGCTGCCAACAGCGCGAATCCGGGACAGGTTTACAATCCCGATCTGCAAGCCAGCTTCGACTACATTCATTTCGAGCGACCGGAATCCGATGAACCGGATCCGGAGCCTCCCGCCGTCGTGACGATCGATATCGATGTCGTGAATCCCAGCTTCGAGGATATCAGTGGTGAGTCGCCGTATAACGAATTCACCTTCGGACCGCTGCCTGGTTGGGATCTGTACGATCCGGACACGATCACCAGTGGTGGGGACGGGCCGCAGTATTACATCGGCACTCTCACGCCGACGGAGAACGCTGCCGAGCCCGGCGTGTTCCAGAACTTTCCCGGTGGCGCCTCGGATGGAGATCGTGTCGGCATTGCGTTCAACTTCGATGGCAGCGGCGATGGAGGGGAATATGGGATGGAGCAAACGCTGACGGCGACTTTGCAAGCCAACGCCACCTACTCCCTGTCGGTGGATATTGGCAATATTGCCACCGGAACGGCGGTCAGTGGCCAGACATTCTTTTTGGACGGGTTTCCCGGATATCGCGTCGAACTGCTGGCAGGCGACGTGGTTGTCGCTGCGGACACCAACTCACTGGCAGGCTCGATCAACGAGGGTGAATTTGGCCTGAGCACGATCGAACTGGAAACCGGGGCGGACCACCCGCAGCTGGGGCAGGCCTTAGGGATTCGATTGATCAACTTGAACCAGACCGCAGGAGTCCCGGCAGGCAATGACCTGGAAGTGGATTTTGACAATGTGCGTTTGACCGCGACCTTGCCTGCCTTCGAGCAGGTCGGCGATCAGCAAGTGCACGCGGGCAATACACTCGAAATCGAACTGCCCGCCGAAACCCTGGGTGGAACTCCGGTGAGCTACTCGATTGAGGTCGTGGGTGCGGAACGGTGGGAGCTGGACCAGGCGTACAGCTTAGACGCCGGCGGCTATGCGGAGGACGGCACACCACTCTACTACGAAGACTACGCCGGCTACGGCGTCCGCTGGCTCCAAAGTGAGGTTGTGGGCTGGATGTTCCTGGAGGCGGACGGAACGCTTCGTGACTGGGAAGGAAGTATCGCGTCGAGTCCCGTCGTCGCAACGCTCGGCGAAGACGTGTTTGCTGATCCAGCGTTGTTGCACGACGCGACGAATACCGGAACGGCAACCATCAACGGCATGACCGCCGTTATCGACCCATCCGACTTCGTCGGCACGTTTGAAGTGGCGCTGACCAAAACCGCGGGCGGCATGACGGAAACGGAGGTATTCGCGGTTGACGTGACCAATGCGGCACCCGAGGTGCCGGTCATTGGCAATCAGACGATGGCCACCACCGACGTGCTCGTCGTCGATCTCCCGACCGCGGATGCGGACGGCGATGTCATTGCGTACGAAGTGGAGATATTGGAGAACGTCGCCGCGGATTTGCGCGATGCGTTCGCCATCGAAGCGTCAGGGTCACTCGTCGCTGACGACTATGGCTTTAACTACCTGGGGCAGCAGGAACGATGGGTGCAGTCGTCGTCCGGCTGGATGTTTATCACAACCGAGGGAACGGTTCACCAGTGGACGGGCGCATTCGCCAGCAGCCCGCAAGTGGCTCGGCTGGACGCCAGTTATCACGCAGACCCAGGTCTATTGGTCAATGCCGAACATGTGGATGTCACGGCGACCGTCTCCGGTGGCCAGTTGCAAATTAGCGTGGCCGGCGGTTTTCTCGGCGAGCTTCATGTTCGACTGACGGCAACCGATGGCATTGAATCGGTCGAGCAGTCCTTCACGATCGATGTGATCGCCGCGGCATGGGCGGGACTGGTTGACGATGCATTTGACGACGACGATGACGACGACTTTTGGACGTAATCTACCCTGCACCCCGCTGGCAACTTCGCCCTCGGGACAGCGAGAAGACGTTCGGAGAACATCACCCGTTCGTAACGCTTGCCCTCTCGATTCGTTGGACCGTTTCGCGGCCGCTCGGATCGAGGGGGTAAGTTCGTTGTTGCTGGGCGCATGAATTCGGTCATGCGCCTGCCGCGACCAGACCGAGGGCTTGAACGTGACGATTCGTGACGATCTTGGCCGCTCACGAGTCGGCGTTTCAGTTCCTGGCCTGCCATGAATCGCTGTCCCGCCTGCCAGGCACGCCAGATGCTCCGCGATGTGTGTTGACGTCGCCACGCGGAACTTCGACGGGTCGCACGTACGGATCGACGTGGCGCATCTCTGAGCGCCGAGCAACCCCGGAGGCAGGCCGCAGTCGACCTCGTGCGCGAGCCAGCCATCGCGAAGGAAAAAAATGGCTCCTAAATGGCCGAGCGTGATTCAGCAGCGCGCACCTCGTCAGCGCGCCCCTCGTCAGCGGAACACCTTTTTCGCCGACAGGCCGTTTTTCCCAGTTGGACCCACAGGGCGGCGAACAGCGAGCTGGTCCCGGAGTGTCGCCGAATTGCACTCGGTCTCTTTGCGCCGCGGCGATGAACCCGCCGCGGTCGCGCTACGGAATTCGATTGAGTGTATACCAGGCGTGCGAATGTAAGAGTGGGTGTCCATCGCGGCTGCGAACGCCGGCGGCGATCAGCTCGTGGACGAACAATTCGCGCAGGCCAGCGACGCGGAGGTGGACGCGCATGCCGTCAGGCGAGACCTTGGCCTGCTTGATCGCCAGTGTTTGACGCTGGATTTCGTCGCTGCCATACGTCGAGTGATATAGGTACGTGTGGCTCTGCATCGCGTAGGATCCGGTCTCGGTTGCGCTCGCGACATCGACCGGTTGTGTAAAAACCAGCTCGAAGCCGTCTGGGCGTGCCCGCATTTCTTTGATCTCGAAGGGGGTCTTGCCGGTCCAGACGAGCCGTTGCAGACCATATGCCGCGGTGCCCAGGCTGCTCCAGCCACGATTGGTCAGACCGACGAACACGCTGCCATCGGTGCCTTGCGCCAGCCGTAGCACCGCCGACGCGAAACGTGACCGAAAGGGGAAGCAGGCTCCTTGATACTCGCCTCGCACCTTCTCGAGAAACACGCGCTGCAGGCTGGCCTGAGTAAACTCGCCGACAAACAACTGATTGGCGAAGGGACCGAATCGCCCGTTGCTGTCGTCGAGCATGATATCGGTTGCCGACTGACCAGCCTTCTCGTAAGGAAACCACACGGCAGGCGGACGGAGCTGAGGAAAAGCCGCCAGTGCCGCCGGGTACGGTAATCCTCCCGGCACTTTCTTAACATCCGTGATGGTCGACCCCGGCAGCGCCATCGAGGCCAACGCTTCGGCATGGTGAAAAAAGACTCCCTCTCGCATGTGATGCAACGAATTGGTCGCGACCCAGTTCCCCTGCTGGTCCGTGTAGAACATGTCGCCAGCGGAGTTCATCCCAATGCCGCTGGGCGATCGCATGCCTGCGCAGACCGGTATCAGTTCGCCATCGGCCGCGACCTTCATGCCCCAACCGCGCCAGCGACCTTGCCGGTACCCCAGCGTCGGATCGCGCACGGTGCGATCAAGTTGGGCACCCTTGAGGCCCAGTCCGATATTCAGTGTCAGCCAGAAATTTCCCTGACGGTCCAGTTTTGGTCCATAGGCATACTCGTGATAGTGCCCCGTCAGCCCCCAACCTTTCGCGATCGAGCGGTATTCATCCGCCTGACCGTCCGCGTCAGTGTCGCGCAACCGCGTCAATTCGCTCCTTTGGACCGTGTAGAATGCATCGTCGTGCTTGAGCAAGCCGAGCGGTTCGTGTAACGCCGTTGCGAAACGTTGATACGTTACATTCCGCGGAGGATCGTCGTAGACACCGCCCAAGATCCAAACCTCGCCTTTGCGGATCGCCACCGCGACCCGCTGATCGTCCACAACGGTCAGTCCGCTGACTTCCAGGGCCAAACCGTTGGGGGCAGGTCGCCAGTTCTTCGCCCGTGAATCGGTGGGTGATTCCGAAGTGGCCACCGAAATCAGCCGATAGAAGTCACTCTCGTTGGGCAATGCGACGGGCTCCGCCGCGCTGGCCAAGTTGGCGGCAAGCCAACCAGCCGCCGCGACAGGCAGCACGAACGAACACAGCCAATGCAGGCACCGCGCCGCGACCGGCGGCGCAATTGCGTGCAACATGTTATAGGCTGTCGCGGGATTCACCATTGATATCTCATTTCCACGGTGGTCTGCCGATCGAAGTTCAGTGGGATGATCCATTCCACGATTGTTTCCTGCCTCCGCAATTCGCCGGCAGCGTCGACATGCTGGATCGAGGTTTGTAATCCCGTCTCGCTGGTGTACGACAGTCGTCCATCGCGTTGAAGTGATTTGCCAGCGTGGCCGCGTAACCAGAGCGTCGCGCGGGACCGAAACGGTTGCCGTTTCGTGATGGTGAGCTTGCGCAGGAGGTGGCCGGCCTGGGGTTGGATGCGGTCGTGGACGTCATAGTCGTTATAACGATACTGAAACGTCGGCACGCCTGATTGGTCCAGCTTGTATCCAAAGTAGCGGTACGTGTCGCCTTCCGCCGTGTCCTGATCGACATCTGTTCTTGGCCAGGGCGAGGCGGCGTCAGGCAGGACGGCCAACGGCACACCGGCGGGAAAACGGATTTGATCGGTGCCCAGTGGTTGGGCGGGTGGCGCGAAGCGCACAAACCAGGTGCCCTCAGCGTCGAGAAAACGACCTCGCCAAGCCAATGCCAAACGAACGTGTTCGGCATCGAACGCAAAATGGACCATTTCAGGAAACCCCACCGCGATTGCATGCGTCCCCGCTTTTTCCATAAATGTCCGCAGCAGAATCGGCCGATTGTCCGGCACGAGTTCGTAGCTTTGCGATCGCGCCGCTTCAATCTTGTCAGGTAGTCGATGTTTCTCAACATCCTTCAGGTAGGCCCACATCGCCGCAATTTGACGATCCGCGTCGCCGGCGAGGACATTCGGATTCTGGCTCATCCCCTGGGGAAAAAACGTTGGCATGCGGGTTCGCGGCTTAAGGCTGCTCGGATTGAGGAGGAACTCGCGGAACCACTCGGGCTGAACGCGATCGGTGACCCCGGCCAAGTCGATGCCGACGACACCGGAAAGGGCGTTGCCCCGTAGCGGGTGACACTGAACGCAGCCCGTATCGAGTAACGCGCGACCTGGCTCGGCGAGCGGACCGGCATCGCCGAAGACCTCGTGCTCTGATTGCTGGCGCGCGCCGCCGTCCGCCATCGCGAACTGCGCCGGCAAGTCCTTCACGTGGGCAGCCGGGAACACGGGCATGCGGATTCGCATGTGTCGGCGGATACTGCCGTTTCCCTGCAAGACTCGAGATAGCCAAGCCGGCTTCAGTTTTCGCCCCACGCCCGTCAAGGGCGGTGGTAGTCGCCCTTCGTCGCCAATGTCGATGTTGCCATAGGTCTCGAAAAACGCCCTCCGGTAGCGGCCAACGCCCCCCTGTTTGTCGCGCGTATGACATGCCAGGCAGTTGAGGCGGAGCAGGCCGAGCTGTAGTTGGTCGGACTCCGGCGATGGAGCAGCGACGGCGCTGGATGTACCACGCTCGGGCCCGTCGTCGCCGGATGTCGACCTGGCTGCGACGGCTGCCAACGCCAGCTTCACACTGGCAACTTGGTCGTCGTCCAACGAGAACCCAGGCGCATTCTTTCCAGCGGTACCGTAACAATGGGTGCCGACCGACCGGTCCAGGCGCGCCAGCGGCATCGCGGGCGGACCGGTCGCCAGGCCATCGATGGCGTGGCAATTGACGCACCGCAAGCTGGTGAACAAGTCGCGTCCTTGGGCGACAAGGCTGCTGTCCAAGGAATTTGCACCGGAGGGAGCGGCACTGGGTGCATCGGCGATCGAAGCGCGGACTTGCGGTACGTCTCGCGACTCCGCCGCCTTAATTTCGGCGGCGGTTCCTGGTACCTGGTCTTGCAGCAGCCAGGCAGCAATATCGGCAGCCTCCACAAGACCTAACTGAAAATCGGGCATCCGTCCGGCGGGCCGTGTGCTGTGTGGCGCGAGCAGGAAGTGGGTGAGCGCCTTACGGTTGTATTTTGCCGGCAGGTCGCCGAGTGGTACGGAAGTGACGCGCCGCGCGGCGGTCGCCAGCCCCATTTCTTTCAATTCAGCCGGGTCGAGTTGCTGCAGAAGTTCGTCGAGTGGCGTCGGTTTCGTTTCCACGGTTTCATAGTCTACGTCGGCCGCATGGCAGGCGACGCAGCCAATGCGGTGGTAGAGCTGGCGCCCCGCCCGCGCATCACCGAGATTCCAAAACTCGCTGGGAACGGGCTTGGCCCCAGTCCCTTTGAATTCCGGATAGGGCCGTTCCAACGACCCGATGAATGCGACCAGGGCATTGATCGCCGCGTTCCTTTCGCCCGCCGGTAGGCCACCCAGTATGTCCGGCATCGTCGTACCGGGCTTCATCTGATGAGGGGCAGCGAGAAAACTCCTGATCCACTGGTGATTGAGTCGATTTCCGGCTCCGGCGAGGATCGGTCCACGCTTCGCCGTCAGCAATTCAGACGGCGAGGAATGGCAGGCAGTACAGCTCAACTCCGACACCAGCAGACGCCCACCAACCTCCGGGGCGATCTCGCCCGGTCGAGCGAATCGCTCGAAGCCCGCGACATACGGCGAATCGGGCGGCGCGGCTTCAGCGATGCTGATCGTTTGTAAGCTGACCGTCTGTAACACGGTCAACACAACGAACATCACGTCAGCTGCCGGTCTGCCTGAGAATCTAAGGTGGTCGACCATTTGCATCACGCCAGTTCGCCGAAATGTTGAGTGGATGGAGCGGGTTTCCAAGGCGTCGCTTGGAACGACGTCTGCAGCGTTGGGATCCATATCACAGCAACGCTGGCAGCCGGAGTCGGACATCATATCACAGCCCGGCGCAGCTGGAACCTAATCGGACAACGCCACTTGGTGATGCCAGGCTTTCCCCCTGCGACCGTTTGGGGTTCCCTGCCAGACGAACTGCCAACGGGCCGAACCCTCGACCGGCGAATGGACAGGGAATAACCGGGCGCAGTTCCGCGACAGTCGATGCGAATCACGTCCGCGAGCCGCCGACCCAGTCTGTCGCCGCCTGGAGGTTGTCGCGGATCAGCGTTGAACGGTACTCTTCCGTCGTATCGAGGATGCGTGGTCATCCAGCGACATTCGCGCTGCGTGAAAGTCACGCGGTTGGGGTGGCCGGTTTGACAGAATTTTGGCGGCCCAGTAGCTTGCGAGCACGAAGTTCTAGGCGGAGTTCCACGCATCGCGTCGGTGTCGGTTTTTTCTCGGTTTGCAACAGGAGGTTGAGGCAGCTATGCACAAATACGTCATCATGGGCGTTCAGGGTTGCGGCAAGGGAACTCAGGCCAAATTGCTTAAGGAATCGCTTGATCTGGTGCAGATCAGTGTCGGTGATATCTTTCGTTGGCATATCAAGAACCACACCAAGCTGGGAGCCAAGGTCAAGCGAATCGTCGCCTCTGGGAGTCTGGTTGGCGATGACGTTGTGGAGGAGATTGTCCGCCGTCGCCTGGCTGATCACGACTGGAACTACGGCTTCATTCTGGATGGATTCCCACGGAGTGCTTCGCAAGCGAGGTTCTTCCTGGAGAGTTACGATATCAACGCGGTGATCCACATCCGTGTCCCGGATGAGGTCGTCCGTCAACGCGTCCTGTCGCGCCGACTATGTCGCGGCTGTGGCCTGGACTACAACCTGATCTCACATCGCCCGATGGTGGAAAACATTTGCGATGTATGCGGTGGACAGCTTGACTCGCGACCGGACGACACTCCCGCCGCGTTGGCCGAGCGGCTGCAGGATTACCACGCCAAGACCGAGCCTGTTCTGGAACTGTTTCGCGGCAAGGAATTGGTGCTCGACATCGATGGAACGCCCCCGCCGGAACAGATACAAGCTGAGATTCGGTCCCGCCTCGGCGTGTGAGCGCAATGCGGTGGTCGGGTGTGCGAGCCCCTTGGTCTGGGCATCACAGCCCCAGCGCCCAACGTCGCGACAATCGTCGCGATTACACGACCAGCTTCGTACGGCGCGCACGGAGGCGTTGCGGGCTGCCGGCACCAAACATGCTTTCAAACGCTGCGCCGAAGGATTGATTAGCCGAGCGGTGTGTCGGAATGTCGTCACTGTGGGGCGCGGTGATTAACTCGCTGACCGGTGCTTCGGGCAGCTGCGCCCACAGCGTATCGTGTGGGACGTCCTGGCGACCGGCCTGCTGGCGGGCCAGCATGACCAACATCAGAACGTCCGACGCACAGTACCGAATCAACAGCTCACGTGCAGCATGGTCTTGGAAGCTGCGCCAGGCGGACCACAAGCGCACGGCGAGTTCGCCATCGGCGGATTGGAGGTCGCGCGGTCGCACGATTCCCGCGCCCTGACCGATTTCCTTCAAACCGCCGGTGAGCCCCTGATGAAAACAAGTCCACCGCATATCGACGTGGGCGCATGGCAGTTCAGGAATATGGAATGTGTCCAAGACGCGCGGGACGTCGAATGAACTGCCGTTGAATGAAACGAGCAACTGGATGTCGTCGAGCAATTCCAGAAACTCGTCCAAGTTCTCGTGCTCGACAAAGTGATGCAGGCTTCCCCGGTGCCAGCAACTGATGACGGTAATGGCAGCGTCGTGCTCCAGGCCGACCGTCTCGATATCAAAGAAGGAAGCCTGATCGAGATAGTGGGTCAGGATCCGCCATTTATCCTGCGACGCAAAGCGGCTCGTAAAATATTGAATTTCACCCGCATCCAACGCCGTCAAACAACGCTGGCTTTCGGAAATCAGGGCTCGTCCCAGGGCCTTGGGAAGACCGTTCGGCTGATTGAGCACGTCGATCCAGGTGCGGATTCCGTGTGCATGCAATTGCGCCAGCCGCTTGGGACCGACACCGGCGCAGTGGAGTAGTGCTTCAGTGATCAATGGACGCGCGCTCGGTTTTTCTTGAGAATCTGCCCTGCTTTCCCTAATCGCTGTTTGAGCCGTTCCATGTCCGGGTCGGGAGGTGTGGGGGTGACGGGGACTTCCTGGGCCAGCTCGTGAAACGTGATTTCCGGCTGCTCGATGTTCCCGGTTAACAACATGGTGAGCAGGCTGCGTGTGCACGCGACTGACGCATCGGACTCGGTCAGGAACTGCTCCAGGGCTTCGTCTTCAACGCCTGGCGGCAATGCGGTGATGCACGACGGGCAGCCTGCGGTACAAGAGCATTCGTTGACGATGGTCAGGCAGAGGGTCAGCGCCTCGGCAAAAATCTCAAA
>JAUIHJ010000237.1 GCA_030432015.1 bacterium | reverse complement strand
CTGATGTCCGCGCGTCTCGACCCAGTGCGAACCAAAACGTGCGCGATATTTTTTCAGGACATCGTCACCGCCCCGTTTCTGAATCTGGCTGTAGGGCATCCAACGCTCGCCCTCGCTCAGCACATTGTGATCCGATAACGCGAGGAAATTGTAGTCGCGCGAGCGATACCACTCGGCGATCATTTCGGGGAAGTCGGTACCGTCGCTCCAAAGGCTATGCGTATGGATATTGCCCTTCCACCAGCGTAGCGGCGGGTCGGCGGGAATGACGTCGTCGGCGACCGCTGTCGTACCGGCCGCGGCGAATGACCAGACCGTTAACAGAGCGATCAGCACGAATCGCCGACGAAAGCGGAAAAACTGAGTGGGCATGCGAGGGACTCCTGGGTATGGCGCGAATTCAACGCCAGAGTTTAACATGCCGCGAGGCCGCTTGCTCGCCTCACCTGGTCGCCACCAATCGGACTCGCACAAGCTGGTACCCGGATGCCCGAAAGAAGAGCAGCAGGGCGGCCAAAAACCACGCCGCCAGCGCGCTCCACAGCACCCAGCCGTAGCCAAATTCCCGGAGCTCGATAAACAGCCAGGCGGAACTGCTGGTTCCCCACGTCATCGTCCAGTGCGACGTGATCCAGCGCAGCAACAGTCCGATGGCCGGCGGCCCGAGCGCCAAGAGCAGAACGCGGAACCATTGTCGACTCGAGCCCAACGCCGCGAACAGTGCAACCCAGGTCACCATCCCCATTCCAATTCCCAAGAACACAGACCAATACAGTTCTTGTGCCTCCATCAGCAGCCAATCAATACTCTTTGCCAACGCCAGCACCGGCGCGACGGCGGTTGTCCAGAAGATGATGTGTTTGATCGAAAACTGAAATTGCTCGCGGGACGCGGTTTGCTCGTCGGTGTCTCGGTTGACGGGGGCGATCTGGAATCCGCGCAGACGCAGGACGGCACAAATCCCGACGACAATCGCACCTTGTATGGCCAGAATGACCGCCCATAACTCGCTCTCGTTTCGCCAGGGCGTGACGCCCGAGTTGCGCAGCAAGATCATCACAAACAGCAACAGCGACACCAGCAAGATTGGAATTCGGACGGGCCATGGTAATCGATTCAACATGCCCCAGGCGGTAAGCAAACCGATTTGCCCGGACAGTAACGCGAACATCATGCATTGCATCGTCGTGCCGTGCCCGAAGAAGATCGACGATACGGCCAGGGCGTCGACCAGCAAAATGGACCAGATGAACACGGCTCCTTTAAGCAAGATGTTATCCACATAACGCCCGGTACAGACGGCGAGCAGCCCGACTTGGATGACGAACAATACCGGCAGCGACATGCGGATCGCGACAACCGACTGTGCCGCGTTGGTCGCCCATTGATCCACGAGGCAGATCACCAGTGGCAATCCGACCGACACGGCCAGCAGACGCAGCCAATCCGATCGTAACCGCTGCGGCGCTTTGGGGGTCGCTTGCGTTTCCATCAAACATCACCAGTTGGGGGCGTCATTGACTGACGCCACAATACGCAGAGTATCGCGCCAATGCGATGCCCCGCTGCACGGCCCTTGAGCTTGTCGGTCTTGGGCTCCTCCTCGTTGGTCAGCGCCCGGTTGTTTCGTACCGACTTGTTTTTCCGTGATTTGGCTCCCGCCAGCACTGGGTTGGTGTTGGCAAACCACCCGGCGTGCGATCGGCGATTCGAACAACAGGCCACGCGCTGCAAGGGCCGGAAACGGTTGCGTGGCAACGCATTGGATCATCAAGCGTGGCAGTCCGGCGAGGGGCCTTCCGCCGCCGGCGTGAAAGCCGTCCGGGTTTGCACTAAGATCTGGGGTCCCCACGGAGCATCCGCGACCACCCTCCACGGCGGCCCGCACCGCGAGTTGCCGCCAGAACGAAAATCGCCCATGGCAACCATCCTGCAAATTTCGGATCTGCATCTGCTCAGTCAGCCGCAAGGCACGCTGAAAGGCGTCCCAACGTCAGCGAGTCTGGCCTTGGTCTTACAACGCGCACGCGACGCGTATCCAGATCCCGACTGCATCGTCTTGACCGGCGACCTTAGCCATGAGGAAACGGTGGCAGGCTACGAATTGCTGAAGTGGCATTTGGGCGATTGGGGGGAGCGTTGCTTGCTCATTCCAGGCAACCACGACAATCGCACGGGTCTGCGCGAGGTGTTTCGCCAGGTGCCGGGAATGTCGGACGAGCCGATTTGGTTTCAGAGTGAACTTGGCGACTGGCTGCTACTCGGTCTCGACACGCATGTTCCCGGCGAAGTCTATGGCGAACTGAGCGCGCAGAGTCTGAATCGCCTGGAGACGGCGCTGACGGAGAACGGGGGGCGCCCCGCCCTGGTCTTCATGCACCATCATCCTGGTCCGGTTGGCAGCACCTGGCTCGACAAGATCGGACTGCAAAACGCCCCGCTGCTGGAGGCGTTATTGCCACGGCACGCCGGCGTGCGTGGGCTGTTTTGCGGCCACATCCACCAAGTGTTCGAGGGACAGCTTGCGGGCGTGCCGTTCTATAGCGCTCCGGCAACCGCGATTCAGTTCCTCCCCGGCAGCGAGACGGTGCAATTCGATCTGCAGCCACCAGGGTTTCGTGTCATCGAGCTCGATGGAGACCAGTTCAGCACGGCGACGGTGCGCCTGGACCACATGCCGTTTACACCTCTCCACGACGAGGTCACCATCAAACTTGATCAGTTCCTGAAGCTGACTGGCGCCGTGGACACGGGCGGGCAAGCGAAACTCTTGATTCAAGGCGGGGAGGTTCGCGTCAACGACGAAGTGGAAACGCGGCGCGGCCGAAAGTTGAAGCCGGGAGATGTCGTCGAATTGGATGGTGAGTCATTCGCGGTCGATAGTGCCTAGCGAACGAAGGATTCGCCCGCTTCGATTTCACGCGCTGCTTACTCTTTGAAGCGATAGCCAATATACGGCACGGACTGGATGTAGTTGCCAAAGAAGCCAAGCTGATCGCGTAGCGAAGCGATGTGCTGATCGACCGTCTCTTCGGTCAGTGGGTGTCGCTCGGTGCTGACCTCCCTGGCAATTCGTTTTCGCGTGTAAGCGCGGTAGGGCGTCGCGGCGAGAAAAGCGAGAATCCGATATTCGACGGTTCGCAGCCAGATTGGCGTGCGGCCCATTTTTATTCGATAGGCACGCGAATTCGGCGCAGAAACCTGCTGGACTGATTCGGCTGGGCGTTCGAACTGCTCCCCCGAACGGCCGACGTCGACGACCGTCGCTTGAAATGTTTCGGGGGTTTTCTCGTCAAACATGGGGAATTACCTTCGGCCTGCATTATAGGCGCCTCGATTGCCCAAGGCGAGTTCATTTCTCCGCACTTACGAGTTGCTGTTGATCGTGTAGACTCTGACCTCCGAAGGATTGAGTGCAAAACGGCGCGGTGCGCATTTCTAGCGGGCCGTGTGTTAACGACGTTGTGCAGTGTCGTCGTCGAGTCGTCTGGCGGTCGGCTGCTGTTGAAGGTCAGGGAGCTGCGATGAATTCCACCGCCGAGAAACGACCGGCCGCGATGGCGTTCATCTTGCTGACCCTGTTTATCGACATCCTGGGCATCGGCATCATCATTCCCGTGCTGCCGGAGTTGATTAAAGAGTTTGCCGGCGGCAGCACAACGACGGCCGGCCTGTACGTTGGGATCATCGCGGCAGCGTACTCGCTGATGCAGTTTCTCTGTGCGCCGATTCTGGGGGCATTGTCGGATCGCTTCGGCCGGCGTCCCGTGATCCTGGCGGCCCTGTTTGGTTTGGGTGTTGACTTCCTTGTGCAAGGATTTGCGCCGAACATTACCTGGTTGTTTGCGGGACGGTTGCTTGCCGGAATTCTGGGTGCCAGCTTTACGACCGCCAACGCTTACATCGCCGACGTCTCGACGCCTGAGACACGGGCCCGCAATTATGGCTTGGTTGGTGTGATGTTTGGCTTGGGTTTCATCTGCGGCCCAGCGCTCGGTGGGATGTTAGGCGGCATACACTTGCGGATGCCATTTTTTGTGTCGGCCGGCCTGGCTCTGATCAACTGGCTGTACGGATATTTCGTGCTTCCAGAGTCGTTGCCACCGGAGCATCGAAGCAGCTTCACGCTGGCCAAGGCGAATCCGCTGGGCACCTTGAAGCGTTTGCAGGGTTACCCGCTTGTGGCTGGATTGGCGTTGTCATTTGTGTGTATGTCATTGGCGCAACGGGGCTTGGAAAATGTCTGGGTGTTGTACACCGGTTTTCGATACGAATGGAACGAACAGACCAACGGTTTGATGTTGGGGCTGGTTGGCTTGACGGCGGCACTGGTCCAAGGACTGCTTGTCCGACCGGTCATTAAGCGATTTGGTGAGCGCGGCACGGTGACGATTGGGCTGGCGGTTTCAGCGCTGGCGTTCGTGGGCTACGGCCTGGCATCACAGGGTTGGATGATTCCCTGCATTATCATTTTCGGGAGTCTCGGCGGCGTGTCCGGACCCGCGATTCAGAGCATCGTGGCGGGCAGCGTCGATCCGTCGGAACAGGGGAAGGTGCAAGGTGCCCTGACCTCCCTGATGAGCTTGACAAATATCGCCGCGCCTCTGTTCTTTACTGCTGGGCTTTTTAGTTACTTCACGTCGGATCAGGCCGTGATGGAATTGCCCGGCGCGCCATTTCTTGTCGGCGCTGCGCTGCTGGTTGTGTCACTGATCATTGCGAGACGCGTGTTTCGAGCCTTTCCCAGCGGTGGTGACGAATCCTGATCGGCTAACGACGTTTCGGTGGCAACCTCGGAACCGGATCGGTTACACTACGATTGCCGTTGCCATGGCGACACCATGTTTGTTTCGCGGAACAGGGAACGCTGTTCGGATGGCGAGCGGTTGTCATTGGGAGCCCAACCCTGCTTGAGAGCCCGACCGTGTTGTCGATCGTTCATGACCCCTTGAACTTGTACCGACGTCGCGTCAGCCGCCGTGAAGCATTGCGTGTCGGTGGGCTCAGCTTGCTTGGACTGACGTCGGCGCAATTGTCACACTTGCGAAGTTTGTCCGCTGCCGACCCGACGCCGGCAAATGACAATGGTATTGGGCCGACAAAGCACCGCTACAATTCCTGCGTCTTTATCTTTCTGTTTGGCGGCCCGAGCCAAATTGACCTGTGGGATATGAAGCCAGCGGCACCTGTGGAAATTCGGGGCGAATTTCAGCCAATTTCAACCTGTGTTCCCGACATTCACGTCTGCGAGCATCTTCCCAAGCTGGCTCGTCAGATGGACAAGGTGTGTCTGGTTCGCTCGATGACGCACAAGATGAACGTTCACGGGCCGGCCTGCAGTGAGATCTTCAGTGGTCGCGAATACTTCAACGCGCCGACGACCGATCAGGCCGACCCGCAGGATTGGCCTTCGTTGAGCGCGATGATGATGCGGTTTGGGCAGCCGCGTGGCGGCATGCCACCGTCTGTGGTGCTGCCGTGGTATTTGCAATTCACTGGGCAAAGCCGCCGGATCGCCGGCCAGACAGGTGGCCGCATGGGCGAGCGTCACAACGCGCTACTGATGCAGGGTGATGCCGCCACCATGGGCTTTCAAGTGGACGGCTTGCGTCTGGAAGAGACCGTACCGCTGGGGCGTGTGGAACAGCGGCGCGAACTGTTTAAGTCGCTCCGCGCGACCCGTCGTGAGGCGTCGCCGTTTGGCCCGGTCGCAGCCGACTTCGAACGATATCGCCAGCGGGCGTTTTCGTTGTTGCAAGGGCGCGCTGGGGAGCTGTTCGATATCGAGCGTGAAACGTCGCAAATGCGCGACCGTTATGGGCGGACCATGGTTGGCCAGAGCCTGTTGATGGCACGACGCCTGGTCGAGGCGGGTGTTTCGCTGGTAACGGTGAATTGGGAAGACGAAACCAAGATCAGCGGTACCAACACCTGCTGGGATACGCACGAGAACAATTTTTCGAAATTGAAGACGCTCCTGTGTCCCATGTTCGATCAAGCGTATCCCACCTTTCTGCAGGATCTGGATGACCGAGGACTGTTGGATACGACGCTGGTCGTCGCGGTTGGCGAATTTGGGCGGACGCCACACATGGGCCAGTTTTCGCAAAGCAACAATACCAAGAAGTCGGGGCGCGACCATTGGCCCAGTGTGTTTACCGCGCTGTTGGCTGGCGGCGGCGTCCGTGGCGGGCAGGTGGTTGGCCAGTCCGATCGGCACGCCGGCTTCGTCAAGGACAACCCGGTTTCTCCAGCTGACCTGACGGCTACCGTTTTCCACCATCTGGGCGTCGATCCTGCGCGTGAGTACGTCGATGAATTTCGCCGACTTCACCACCAGCTCAGTGATGGCCGGCCGCTGACCGACCTCGGGTAATCCCTCCGAGGGGACCGGCATTTCGCCCGGGCGGCAGCGGCAATTCGCTTGTTTCTTGTCGCTGAATCGCTAACTTAAACGGTATCAGGGGCCGCGCGATGCCTGTTCTCTGGTTGTATTGGTTCTCGAAGAGTTTGCATCACATCGGTCGCGCGGAAGGCAACTGCCAGTCGATGCTGTGTTCTTTCCCAGGGGAATTTTCTTTCCCGGAAGAGCCGACTTACTCAGGAGAACCCAATGTCTAATTGCCATCGAGCCCTCTGGTTGTCGCCCAGGTGCCTGCTACTAACGTTGATGTTGGCTTGCTGCAACGTGCTGCAACCGGCCGCCGCGTGGTGTCAGATCGGCAGTGTTGGTTCTGGTGCACTGCGGCCCTTCGTCGTGAGTTGGACGCCCGTGATTGGTCGCAACGGCGCCGTCGGTGGCGTCTCGATTGATGCCGAGGGCCTGGTCTCGCGCGCCACCCTGGACGACACGACATTGTTGAGCGACGCGTGGCTCAAATCCAGCAAGCCGATCGCGGGAACCTTGAACCGTCCCAGTCCGATGCGAATGGTTTCGCTGACCCGTCTCGAGGCGGCGCTGGCACCGCATCTCGGCCGAGGGGGAGTGCCCGACGAGATGATGTTCCTGGCTGGACTCCAACGCGTCGAGTTCGTTTTTGTCTACCCGTCGACCAACGAAATCGTGATCGCTGGTCCGGCCGACGGTTGGCATCTCGACAGGCGGGGCACCTTTGTGGGCAACATGTCGAAGCAGCCCGTATTGCGGCTCGACGACCTGGTCGACGCGTTTCGAAATGCCGCGGCCAAGCTCGTGGAACCGATCAGTTGCTCGATCGATCCTACCGAAGACGGCCTCGTTCGCCTTCAGCAGCTACTGCAGCGACGCGATTTGCGACTGACGGAACAGACCGTCGAACGAATGGAGGCTGCGTTGGGCCCGCATCAAATCCGTGTCACGGGGGTAGCGGCCGACAGTCATTTCTCGCAGGTCATGGTAAGCGCGGACTATGTTATGAAGCGGCTTGCGATGGGATTGGAGCGATCGCCGGTCGCTGGTCTACCGAGCTACCTGGAACTGCTCCAGACACAGCCCGCTGGTACAGCCCGCGTCGCGTCACCCCGCTGGTGGCTGGCAATCGACTATGATTCCTTGCACAAGAGCCCCGATGAACTGGCGTGGCGGTTGACCGGATGTGGTGTAAAGACCATGACCGAAGACGGGTATCTTAGCGCATCCGGACGCAACGTGAATACCGGCCGCGAGGGTCGATTAGCAGCTCAGTGGGCGGATGCCATGACAAGGGCCTACCCGTCGCTGGAGGAAGCGATTCCGGTGTTCGCTGAGCTACGAAATTGTATGGATCTGGCCGTGGTGGCGGCGCTCGTTACCAAACACGAACTAGCTACCGCCGCGGGCTGCTCGCCTCCTGTGTCGGCCGGTCTGGCGGCCAGCCGTGGTCCGCAATTCGAGGTGCCCAGGTTCGTCGATTCGCAGGCCAGCTTGATCCGTGGCCGTCGAGTTTGGTACGTGAGCGTCTCCGGTGGCGTGGACCTTGATCCGTGGGCGCCATTGAAAAAAGTGACCGCGGATCCAAAGCTGGTTGCCGTGCGGGCAAAGGCACGCGCCACCGACGCGCACCATTGGTGGTGGGACTGACGGCACCTCGGGTGATCGAAAACGGTGCCCGGGGCAATTCGTTTTAGTTTTCCGGCAGTTTTCGCTGGTGGGCCATCCGTTCGATATTGCCTGCCGCGTCGCGGGCGAAGGCGCTGATCTGCCCGTTGGCGGGCAGGTCGAGTTCAATCTGCCAATCAGCGACCCCGGCCTCGTGGGCGACAATGGTTGCGGGGAGGTCGTTAACGGTCACGCCGGTGATCTCGCCGTTGTCGTGTGTGACGCCGCGGACGATGACTCGGTGTGGCTGCCGATCGATGGCGGTAATGATCGTCGCCGGGGGCAGATCGTCGACTCGGTCTAGCAATTCAGGCCAGGCGGCGTCCTCCACTTCGGCGACACGTGCTTCGCTGCCGGTCAGCGGCGGCTGCGATGTGTATTGATTGCCGTCGCCGATCAGGTCCTGCGCGGCCGTGCTGACGATTTTGGCGTCGCGGCCCGGGCCGAAATGATCATGGATGTAAATCGGCACGCCCTCGGTGATGGGTGGGACGCGGGGGCCCACTCCCCGATTGACGAGCGGCCAGCGGTCTTGATATCGCTCGTCGCGATGAACCGTGACGTGGCGAAGGTGCGTGGCCGCATCGCCGCTGAGGTTGACGTCGCTGATCTGAATGAGGGGCGTCGAGCGGTTGCCGTACCCGCTGGTAAACGTCAGCCCGTCGACCGTAATCTGGCCTGTCTGAGCGCTGGCGTCATCCATCCCGCGATTGAACGGCTCTGACCCCACCGCGGAGATGTGCAGGTTCCGATAGACGTGGTTCTCGAATGCTGGCCGATAGATCCCGTAGGCCGCGCTGTGAATACGAATGTTTTCCATGAACATGGCCGGACTATGCGGACGAAAAGCGTAGTGCGATCCCCAGATCGAGAGATTGCGAATCGTGTGCGGATGACGCGTGTCAGGGCCGGTCCAGTCGATGCCCCTGATGCGCTCCAGCATCTGTTCGTTGTGGATCGCGTTATCCGGTTGCCGATTCCCGTTGGCCGCGACCACCATTCCATAGAACCCTTCGCTGTGCGCTTCGTTGTTTTCGAATCGCCAAATCGGGATCGTCCGCACGTCCATCGTCGTCACGTCACCGTCGGGTTGCAGGATTGGCAAATTCGGGTCGAAGCGACTGGTCCGCTGCATGTCGTAGCGATATCCGTATTCGTCATTCTCGCAGCTCACATTTCGCGTCAACGTATTGCGCCCGTTGCCCCACCAAAATGCGGCACCGTCATTGGGGTCGAACGACAATACCTGGTTGGGAAGTGGCCGACCTCGATAGGCGTGGACGCCCAGATTGCGATCCAGCAAGTTGTAGACTTCCGTGCCGTCTTCGAGGAAAAAGCCGTGCCCCACGCTGCCGTAGCCAACGCAGTCACGGACAATCAGATACTGGGTACCGTGGATCGTCACCCAGCGGTTGTGCGAATCGACAATAGCGGCACCTTGCACGCGACTACCCCGCATGGTGTCCCCGACCACGTGATAATGGATCGCATAGCGCCCCAGGACGCCTTCCTTGCCGAGATGGGCGAAGCGAGCGTAGCTGATACCACCCTGGCTGAATCGGTGATATACGGTGTGTCCTCGCACGCCGTCAGGGTCGGCGCTCTCGATGACCACATTGCGGGAGAGGTTGGCGACTTCGCTAAGAAATTCGCCGGAACCGAGGTGCGCCTTGTCGACGGGCCGGTCGAGCGTTAGCCGCTGGCCGTCGATTTGGGCGATGCGGCGTTTCTCTGTGTTGACGGCATCCGCCGCGTTGCGAAACGTGCGGCCGCGACTGCCGCGCGTTGACGCCGTGATAATCACCTCGTCGCCGACACGCCAACCGCTGGCAGCTTCGGCCAGCAGAATCTCGCGACCGCCGGGTTGGATATCCGCAGCCAGCTTGACCCAGGTCCGGCTGAGCGGCGCACCGTGGATCTCCATCCGCGCGGAGCAACAGGCAATGGCTGGCGCATCGTTCTTGTCCATGCCATCCAGATAATGCAGCCGCACGCGCGCGGTAACATCCGCAGGAATTGGCTTGTCGAGGGTTCCGATCAGCAGGGCGGGCAACGGACCTGCCGGCAAACCAATCGGCTCGCCGGCGGCGTTGACGTCGTGAAAGTCGCACGCGAAGCCGTTCTCGCTACAGGTATCGCTGTTCTGCACTTTCAGTAGACCAACGTTCAACTCGGTGTCACGATTGTCGGCGAACTGGAGGGTGCCGACAACCTGGACCAGGCGAATGACGGCATCGCTTTTCACGTCATATCGAACCGTCGTGCCGCGACGAATCAGCACTCGATCGTCATGCCGGGGAATGCGCGCCGGCTCCCAGGTTTGCGGACTGGACCAATCGCCATCCGCAACCGATGTCATCGAGAAACGCAGGGCGTCATGATGGTCGTGGTCGGCTGCGCCGGCTGCGAGAAAGGGGGTCGCCAGACTGGTCGCCAAGAGAACGCTGGCCGCGATCCGTGATGGAGTAGGTGACACCATAGCGAGACCTTTGGGAGAAGGTTGA
>JAUIHJ010000236.1 GCA_030432015.1 bacterium | reverse complement strand
GGATTCTGCCGTCCCGCCTCCTTTCGGTCCCCCTCCGAGGAGGTCTCCCAGCGGTCTGCTTACGTGTGTCGCGGCCGCGTCTCAACTTCTTTCTAGAACTGAACTTGTGGCATCATCAAACGCTTCATGCCGGTTGTGAGCGGGGCCTGGAAATGGTAGGATCAACAGCTTGGAAACCGCGCTGGGATTCGTGCCGGTTGGCCGTTCCTATGTCGCGTATCAGTAAGATGTTACGCCGATTGAAAGGACTCGTTCTTGGACCCCAACGACCCTCTGGATCCCGATAACGCTGCCAACCTGCCTCAAAACAGCGGCACCGTGATCGACTTGTCAATTGAGAACGAGCTCAAGGAAAGCTATCTGACGTACGCGATGAGCGTGATCGTCAGTCGCGCCCTGCCGGACGTGCGGGACGGTCTCAAGCCGTCGCAGCGGCGAATTCTGGTCGCTATGAACGACTTGAATCTCGGTCCGCAGAGCAGCCGCGTGAAGTGCGCCAAGATCTCCGGCGATACCAGCGGTAACTATCATCCGCACGGCGAAAGTGTGATCTACCCGACGTTGGTTCGGATGGCGCAGGAATGGAATATGCGCCACGTGCTGGTCGACAAGCAAGGAAACTTTGGTTCGATCGCCGGCTTGCCACCGGCCGCGATGCGATATACCGAAGCCCGGCTGTCCGCCGTCTCGGCGATGCTGCTGGATGATCTCAAACTGGATACGGTCGACTTCATTCCGACGTACGACGAACGGAACATGGAGCCGTCCGTCCTGCCGTCGAAGTTTCCCAACCTGATCGTCAACGGTGCGTCCGGGATTGCCGTTGGAATGGCGACGTCGATCCCGCCCCATAACTTGCACGAAATCTGTCAAGCACTTTTCAAGGTGATCGACGATCCGGAAGTTTCGATCGAAGAACTGATGGAAGTGGTGCAGGGTCCGGACTTTCCCACCGGTGGTGTGATCTGTGGTCGCAGTGCGATTCGCCGCGGGTACATGACGGGACGGAGCACGGTCGTGGTCCGCGCGAAGACGCAGATCGTAGAAAAAACCAAGGGCAAGTTTCGCATCGTCGTCACCGAAATTCCCTATCAGCAGTTTCGGGATCGCGTTGTGGAACGCATCGCGGCACTGGTGAATACCGGCAAGATCGAAGGGATCTCGGGCATCACCGATGTCAGCGATTTGAAGGAACCCGTCCGGCTGGAGATCGACATCAAGCGAGGCCACGACGCCGATGTCGTGCTCAACCAGCTCTATCAGTTTTCTCCTTTGCAGGATTCGTTTTCGATCAACCTGTTGGCCCTGGTCGACGGCAAGCCGCGCACCCTGACGCTCAAGGAGATCCTGCAAGAGTTCATTCGCCACCGGGTGATGGTGATTCGACGCCGCTCGCAATTTCTCTTGTCCAAAGCGCGGCAGCGCAAGCATACGATCGAAGGGCTGTTGTTGGCGTTGGCCAACATTGAGGAGATCATTCGCATCATCCGTGCCTCCGCCACCCAGGCCGAAGCCAAGACCGGGTTGATGGGGGTCGAATGCCCGGCGTCGATGATGCAGCGGGCCTTGGGGGACGGCGGATTCCAGCAGTTTCAGTCGGAACGCGGCGTCGCCGATACGTACAATCTGACCGCCGTCCAGGCCGATGCCATCCTGCGAATGACCCTGGGTCAATTGGTCAACCTGGAACAGGAACGACTCGCCGGCGAACACAGTAAGTTGCTGGAAGAGATCACGGAGTACCTGCGGATTCTTTCGGACGAAGCCAATATCCTGGCCATCATTCGCGAGGACACGGAACTCATCGACAAACGCTTCGGCGAGGCTCGGCGGACAGAGATCTCGGGCGAAGAGTTGGGAAACGTCGATATGGAGGACTTGATTACCGAAGAGACGATGGTCGTTTCCATCAGTCACAGCGGTTACATCAAGCGGACTCCAGCCAGTGTCTATCGAGCTCAGCGTCGCGGCGGGAAGGGTCTCAAGGGGGCCAAAACGGAAGACGAAGATCCAATCGAACACCTGTTCGTCGCCAGCACGCACGACTACCTGTTGTTCTTTACCAACAAGGGGAAAGTCTATTGGCAAAAGGTCTATGGGTTGCCCCAGTTGAGCCGCGAGAGTCGCGGACGCGCCATCGTCAACTTGTTGAATCTGGCCGAGGACGAGAAGATCGCCGATTGTCGCGCCGTTCGCGACTTCAGCCTGCCGGATCATTGCCTGACGATGGCCACGCGGAAAGGCCTCGTCAAGAAGACCTTGCTCACAGAGTACGGGCGTCCCAGGCAGGGTGGGATTATTGCCATCAAGTTGCGCGATGACGACGAACTGGTCGACGTCGTCGTGACCAAGCCCGGCGACGACATTGTGCTGGCCACCGCCAACGGGATGGCGATCCGGTTTAGCGAATCCGATTGTCGTTCCATGGGGCGAAATACCTCTGGCGTCAAAGGCATTCAGCTAAGCGGCAAGGACGAATTGGTCGGCATGGTCGTCGCCGATCCGTTCGCGTGCATGTTGACGGTATGTGAAAACGGGTATGGAAAGCGTACACAATTCGGCAATAACGACCCCACCGCGACCGGCGAGGACGGGACGAACGAAGAATCGACCGATGATGTCTCTTCCAACGCGCGGTATCGGACGCAACGGCGTGGGGGTAAAGGTCTGCGGGACATCAAGACGACCGTTCGCAATGGCAAGGTAATCGGCATTACCCGTGTCGAGGAAGACAATGAAGTGATGATGATGACGGCCCGCGGGAAAATCCAGCGCATCGCCGTCAAGGAGATCAATGTAATCGGGCGGAACACGCAGGGCGTCCGGATCATGAATCTCGACGACGGCGACAAGCTGGCAGCGGTCGTGCGCGTTCCCATGGACGAAGACGATGCGGATGACGAACCGACCGCCTCGCCCGCGAATGGCCCAGCCTCGGGTACGTCGGCTGAACCGACGATGGGCGAAACGTCCACTGCCGGGGAGACCGCACCGACACCCACGTCAACGACGGACGTCGACGACGACGGGCCGTCGACGGAAGAGGACGACGCAAACCCAGACGACCAGGGCTAGTTGGAACGCGCCAATCTGGTTGGCGCAGGGCCCGCACCACCAACGCATTGCCAAGGATCGATAACGTTCGCCTGATTCCTCATTGAGCAGTCTTCGTAACGCCACTGAACCTGCCTTTCACGCGCCGTGGTTACTAGCAAATGACTCGTTGTGCATTCATTACGGGGATTACGGGTCAGGATGGCGCGTACCTGGCCCGGCTGCTGTTGGAAAAAGGCTACGAGGTGCATGGGATGGTTCGCCGTTCCAGCACCGAGACGTTCGAGCGAATCGCTGATCTACGTGATCAGATCCGATTACACCAGGCGGACCTGTTGGACCAGTTGTCGCTGGTTCGGGTGCTGGAAGCTGCCGCCCCTGACGAGCTGTACAATCTGGCGGCGCAGAGCTTTGTCCCCACAAGTTTTCAACAGCCACTATTGACGGGTGAATTCACGGCCTTGGGCGTGACGCGGATGCTGGAAGCGACACGACTGGTGAATCCCAAGATTCGTTTTTATCAGGCCAGCAGCAGCGAGATGTTTGGCAACGTACGCTGCGAACCACAGACCGAAGAGACCCCGTTTTGGCCACGCAGTCCCTATGGTGCGGCCAAGGTCTACGGGCATTGGATTACGGTGAATTATCGGGAGAGTCACGACCTCTTCGCGTGTAGCGGGATTTTGTTCAATCACGAGTCGCCGCTGCGAGGCAAGGAGTTCGTGACCAGGAAGATTTCCTACGCCGTAGCCCGCATCAAGCAAGGCTTGCAGAACGAGCTGTTTCTGGGGAATCTTGATGCGGAACGTGACTGGGGCTTCGCTGGAGACTACGTTCGCGCGATGTGGCTGATGCTGCAACAGGACACGCCCGATGATTTCGTCATTGCCACCGGCGCCAAGCATTCGGTTCGAGACTTCTGTCGTGTGGCCTTCCAGCATGTGGGTCTGCAGTGGGAGGATTTCGTGCGGACCGATCCGGAACTGTTTCGTCCCGCCGATGTGAACACGCTGTGCGGCGATGCATCCAAGGCGCAGCAACAACTTGGCTGGTATCCGCAAGTCGACTTTTCCACCTTGGTCGCCATGATGGTGGACGCCGACCTCGAACGCGTCGCCAGGGAGTCCGCGTGAAGGAGTTCCCGTGAGAGCTTTGATCTGTGGGATGGCCGGGTTCGCGGGCACCTATCTGGCCGAACACCTGCTGCAGTCAGGCGACGAGGTGATGGGCACTTCATTACGAGGGACGTGGCCTGCCGGCGTGGCACGTTCGGTGATCGATCGCGCTCCAATTTTTGCCTGGGACGTTCGTCACCCGTTGCCAGAGCAGGCGCGTCGACGAATCGCAGATTTCGCGCCCCAGGCGATCTATCATCTGGCTGCCATCAGCGTTCCCAGCGCCTGTGGCATTGACGAGCCGACCGAGGAAGCCCGGCAGGTCAATGTGCACGGAACCGCAGCCGTGGTGGAATTGGCCGGTGGGCTGGCGTCGCGACCGCGACTGCTCCTGGCCAGTAGTTGCTACGTTTATGCGCCCGTTTCGCCGGCACAACCGACGGTCCACGAAGATTCGCCGTTGGGACCCCAGCGTGGCTACGGCAAGTCCAAGCTGCTGGCCGAACACGCGGTCCAGGCCGCTGCGCAGGCCGGTCGTATTGATGCCGTCATTGCCCGTGCCTTTCAGCATTCCGGACCCCGGCAGTCGCCTCAGATGATCCTGCCCGATTGGGCCAGCCAATTGACCGCGGGCGGCGACGAGCCGCTGCGAATTGTCTGCCGAGACGCGTACTTGGATCTGTCCGATGTTCGTGATGTGGTGCGGGCCTATCGCGGACTTGTTGTGGACGGAAAGTCGCAAACCGTCTACAACGTCGGCAGTGGCGTTTGCCAACGAAGCGGAGACCTCTTGGAGCAGTTCTTTGACGTCGCCAAGTGCCGTCGCGAGATTGTCGAATTGCAACCTGGGCGACGCCAGCACCCGATCGCCGACATCTCGCGACTCATGTCGCACACCAATTGGAAACCAATTATCCCAATCAAGACCACGCTCAAGGATATTCTCGAGTATTGGCAGCAAAGGAGTGAATCGCCATGAAGATCGCGGTTGTTGGAACAGGCTACGTAGGCCTGGTGTCAGGGACGTGTTTTGCGGACAGCGGCAACCTGGTGACGTGCGTCGACATCGACGAGCGCAAGATCGAACAGTTGAACCAAGGACAAATCCCAATCTACGAGCCCGGCTTGAGCGAACTGGTGCTGCGGGCCGTCGCACAGGGACGGTTACATTTCACGACGGAATTGCCCAAGAGCATCCGGCAAGCCGACCTTGTTTACCTCGCGGTCGGCACGCCGCAGTCCGACGATGGTTCGGCCGATCTGACCGCCCTCAAATCGGTCATCGACCATATCGCACCGCATTTGCCTGAGGACGCGATTGTCGTCATCAAGAGTACCGTGCCGGTCGGGACCAACGAAATGGCGTACAACCGACTCAAGGAATTGACCGGCCGTGAGTGCCACGTTGCCAGCAATCCAGAATTTCTCAAAGAAGGCGCCGCGATCAACGATTTTATGTACCCGGACCGGGTCGTGGTCGGAGTGCGCGATCCGGCCAACGCTGAAGTTCTGCGCGAATTGTACGCACCGTACCTGCGCACCGAGAGACCCTTCCTGGTGATGTCCCCGGAAAGTGCCGAACTGACCAAGTACGTGGCCAACGCACTGTTGTCGACGAAGATCAGTTTTATCAACGAAATGGCAAACATCTGCGAGAAGATGAAGGGCGACATCAACGATGTGCGACGCGGGATTGGTCACGATCAGCGGATTGGCTTCGCATTTTTGTTTCCTGGCTGCGGGTACGGCGGAAGCTGCTTTCCCAAAGATGTGCGCGCACTGGCCAGCATCGCGCGGAGCGTCGGGGTGGAGCCGCGGATCATGGATTCCGTGGATGAGGTCAACAACCAGCAAAAGCATGTCATGATTCAGAAGGTCGAAGCGTATTTCGACGGCGGCCTGGCCGGCAAGACCATTGCCGTGTGGGGCTTGGCGTTCAAACCTCGGACCGATGATATTCGCGAAGCGCCGTCGCTGGTCTTGATCGATCGGATGCTGGAGCTTGGTGCTGACGTTCAGGTCCACGATCCCGAAGCGATGAGCAATGTTCGCGAACTCTATGGGGACAAGATCAAGTACGCCTCACAGCCGATGGACGTTTTGGAAGCCGCCGACGCGCTGGTGATCTGCACCGAGTGGAGCGAATTCCGTCATCCCGAGTTCCCCGAGGTCAAGCGGCGGATGAGCGCGCCGGTCATCTTCGACGGGCGGAACCTTTACGACCCCGAACAAATGCGCGAAGAAGGTTTCACGTACTACTCGATTGGACGCGTGCCGGTCAGCGCGGACCAGAATTAAGCGGCGCCGTTGGCCTGTCGCGCTGAACTCGGTTCACTCCGCCAAATCCACGCAAATGCACTCCTTGTCATTGCGGATATAGGCATGTCGATTGGCCCAGGCCGGAGCGCTCCAGACCACATCTCGGCCAAAGGCGAGATTGGTCGGTTCGATGACCTTCGCTCGGTCGATTTCTTCGTAGCCATCGCGCGACAACCTTGCGATCAACAATTCGCCCCGTTCGTTGAACATCCAAAACCGGTCACCGTTCTTGACGATAAAGGCCGTGCCGCTGCCGACCGGTCGCTTTGCCTGGAAGGGTTCGTTCGACTGCCAAATTCGGTCGCCGGTTTCCAGGTCCATGCCGGTCAATTGGCCGCTCTGATCAAAACCGTACAGTGTGCGATTCACCAAGATCGGTTGCACGTTGACCGGTGAAATTGCCGTCTTTTTCTTGTCGCGCCACAACATCGTCGCGGCTGGACGATCGTTCGCCAACTCGACCAGCATGTTCTTGTTCGAGTACCCCGCAACATAGAGCAGATTGTCGGCGTGAATGGGCGTCATGATCACTGAGCCATTGGACGCCTCGTAGGGAATCGACCAGAATTCCTTGCCGGTCTCCGGGTCCACGGAAACCAGGGCGCGGGGGTGAAGCAGAAGCAGCTGCCGGACGCCGGCGGCTTCGATGATCTTCGGCGGCGCGTAACCTTGCTCGGCCGTGGTCAGGGCACGCCAGATCTCTTGCCCCGTATCTTTGTTCAAGGCGACCGCGTGCGAGCCTTCGCCGCCCGCCACGCAAATCAGCTTTTGGCCGTCAATCAACGGATGCCCGGCATAGCCCCAGAGGGCTGTCTTGGTTTGGTACTCGTCCGGCAGGTGTTTCGACCAAAGCACCTTCCCGGAAATCGCATCGAAACAGAACAGATGACCCTCGGCCCCGAGGGTATAAACTTTGCCTTGGTGGACATTGGGAGTACAACGCGGACCCGCAGGATAAGAGATGCCGTACTGCACTGGGTACTCGTGTTTCCATAGTTCCTGTCCCGTCGTTTCCTGCAGGCAGATCACCCGCTCGGTCCCCGAGAATTGCTTGCGATCAAAGTTGTCGACCTTGACGTCGGCGGTCGTCACGTAGTCGGTTACATACACGCGCCCAGCGGCGACCGCGGGACCTGCATACCCGCCCGCCACCGGCGCACGCCACAAGACACGCGGGCCGTCGGCGGGGAATTTTTCGACGATTCCGGACTCGCGCCATTCGTTGTCACGCTGCGGGCCCATCCATTGCGGCCAGTCTTCCGCGTGCACCGCGGTGCTGACGAGTAACACGAGGAAGGCCGACGGAAGATTGATTGGATTGTGTTTCATCAGGAGTTTTTCTCGAAATGTTCGCGGTTGGGTTGTCCCTGCCCGGCGATTATACCAGACGGATCAAGGCGGAAAACGGTCGTGCCGGATCGACCGGAGCGGATGGACACCGTGCGACGGCCGGTCGTCATAGTGCCGCAGTGGTTGTGCCGCAGTGATGGCACGTCCAGGACGAATACCGGTTAGAATGTGGCGTCACGACGTTCCACGAGTTTCCACGGAGGCGCCGCGCGTGAAGACGTGTGGCTGGAAAGCGATTTCATGAAACTTGCCGTTGCCGCCATCACGATCGCTGGACTCTGTCTGACGGTGGTGACTGCCGAGGCCTTGGAGCCAGCTCCGGTTACGGCGTTCCTGCAAGAATATTGCTGGAAGTGTCATGGACCGGACAAGCAGCAAGGCGAACTGGCACTGCACCGGCTCGACGCCGACTACCGGACCGGCCCTGACCGTCCGATTTGGTCGCGGGTCTTGGAGAAATTGACGCACCTTGAGATGCCTCCCGCCGGCGAACGCGTGCCGGACAACCAAACGCGGGAGCGAGTCACTGGCTGGATCCGCCGGCAATTGGAGCGGGGCAGCAGCGCAGACGCAAGTCGGCCGCCGGCCTTCGGCAATCAGGTGCCGCACGAATGGCTTTTCGGAGGTCCACCTACGGCGGTCTCCAAGTCGCCTCCGCGGCTTTGGCGGATCCGGCCACGCGCCTATCAAGAGATGTTGCATGAGATCGCCGGGCACTCCACCGCGCATCCCTTCGCCGCGCCATTCGGGCTCGCCGAGGAGCCTTTCGGTGTTCGCGACGCCGCCTCGCCGCATCCGATTGACGAGCCAACCTTTCAATTGCTGTTAGGCAATGCCACGGCCGTTGCGACGCTGATGACGACGGCCAAGATCGAGCGTGGTCGATTCACGGGCGCAAACAATCAGATACCGGATGAACTGTTGGCAATCCTCGACCCGGCCAACAGGCAGCCCACCGATGCGCAACTCGCCGTGGCCGTCAGCCGCCAGTTTAACCGCGTTTTGTTGCGAGACCCGACCGGCGAGGAACAGCAGCGGCTGGTCGCGTTCACGCGAGACGCAATGGACCGCGTGGGACGACTGCGGGGGGTGCGGAACATGCTCTCCGCTGTGCTCCTGACGCCGGAGGCCTTGTTTCGCAGCGAGATTGGAGACGAACCGCCCGACGAGCACGGACGCGTTTTCCTGTCGTCGCGGGAGTTGGCGTACGCCATCGCGACGGCATTAACGGACCGCCGCCCTGACGCGGCGCTGCTTCGCGAAGCCGAACAGGGAACACTCGCCCGTCGCGAGCGCGTGGGCAAGCACGTCCAGAGAATGCTGGACGATCCGAGCATCACTCAGCCTCGAATCCTCCAGTTCTTCCGCGAGTACTTCGGCTACGGCGCGGCGATTGATGTCTTTAAAGACGCGCAGTCCAACGCCCATCACGATGCCCAGGTCTTGGTGAACGATACGGACCAGTTGGTGCTCTACATTCTCGATCGAGACGACGATGTCCTTCGCGAATTACTTACCACGAACCTCAGCTTCGTCAATCACATCGTCGACGCGTCAGGAAAACCTCAGCGGCACACGGGCCGGTTTGCCCATCGATCGTACAATCTTCCGCACCAGTGGGAGTGGACCGACCAGCAACCGCTCGAACTTTCCGCAGCACAACGCGGCGGGATTCTTTCTCAACCGAGTTGGCTTGTGGCGCACAGCGATAACTTCAACAACCACGCCATCCGCCGCGGTAAATGGATTCGCGAGAGGCTGCTGGGAGGAACGGTTGCGGACTTGCCAATTACGGTCGACGCGCAGTTGACCAACGATGATCAGATCACCTTGAGGTCCAGAATGCAGGTGACCAGGCAGGCGTATTGCTGGACTTGTCACCGTTCGATGGATCCACTCGGTTTGCCATGGGAGCAGTTCGACCATTTTGGCCGCTGGCGGTCGCACGAACTGGGAGAAGCGGTCGTCACGACGGGTCGCATTGACGAATCCGGTGAGGCCGCCTTGGACGGCCCGGTAGGCGACCCGATTGAGATGGTTCACAAACTGGCCGCATCCCCACGGGTGCGACAGGTCTTTGTCCGCCACGCCTTTCGCTACTGGCTCGGCCGACACGAAACGCCGGATGACGCGGCGTCGCTGCAACGTGCCGACAGGGCCTATCTCGAGAGTGGCGGCAGTATGAAGTCGTTGATTCGGTCATTGTTAACTTCGGATTCATTCTTGTATCGAGACACCGTGCGTGCCGATCCGCGATAGGCAACTGGAGACCCTCATGGCGACACGTCGAAACTTCCTTCGCAACCTGACGCTCGGCGCGAGTGGCATGGTGCTCGGCCCGATCCTTCGTCAGATCCATGCGGAGGCGGAGGGCATCGGCTCCGGCCCGCCTCGCTTCGTGTTTGTTGTTGAAGGCAACGGTTTGGATCCCAGGCAGGTGCATCCGATCGGGATTCCGTTCACGTCGCACGACCAGCGCGAGAAGTTCGAGAGCCATTCACTCCGCGACCTGGATTTGCCTGCGGCGCTGGAACCGGTGAGTGAATTCAAGGACCGGCTCACGATTGTCCAGGGACTTTCCGGTCGGGTTGCCGGTGGAGGTCATTCGAACAATTTCGGCGCCCTTGGCGCATTCGACTGCCAGGGCGGAACGGCCAACAGCGGTCGGGCGATTGACGTCACGATCGATGCGGCATTAGGCAAGGTGCATCCGGGCATCTTCCCGATCATCAACCTGGGGATCTCACAAAACCCGGCGGATACGGTGATTTACAACG
>JAUIHJ010000235.1 GCA_030432015.1 bacterium | reverse complement strand
GCGGCAACTTCGATATCCTCGACAAACAGCGAGACCAGCACGTCCTCGCGAGGTGACTCGCCCTGATGTTCGACTTCCACCAAAATCGTCGTCGGCGTTTCGACATCGGCCAATCCATCCTGGACACGAATCGAGGAAATCCAGGTGTTTTCACGCGTGTCGGGCGCCACGTTGACAATCTGCATGACGGGCAGCGTGGCGTCGGCAGCGATACCCTCGAGATCATTCCAGACGCCCCGTTGCTGATCGGTGAAGAAGACCACCCGTTTGGCCAGATGTGGCGCGGCTTGACTGGCTCGCTCGGCTTCGTTGACGGCCCTGCGGAAGCTGACCGCCCGATCGACCACCTCGATTCTGTCGAGCGCGGCGATGGCGTGTTCCCGTGATGCATGCGGATCAACGCTCATCGCGTGCTGGCTTCCGGCCAGCGGAATCAAAGAGACCATACTGCCTTGCGGCAGGCGATCAATGAAACGCCGGGCTTGCTGACGCGCACGGTCAAGCAGCGTGCCGTCCAAATGCTGGTAGCCCGTGCTGAGGCTGTTATCAATGACCAATACGGCGTGGAGCGGTTGCGTGCCGTTGAACTCTGCATCGCCTTGCGATAGGAACGGCTGTGCCAGGGCCAGTCCAAATAGCAGGATCGCCGCCGTTCGCAATAGAAGCAGAATCATGTCGCGGAGGCGGAGCATCCGGCGATTCCGCTTGACGGCTTGTAACAAGAAGTCCATTGCGGCCCAATGCACGACCCGAAACCGGCGCCGGTTCAGCAAATGGATGATCAACGGACCGCTGGCAAAGATCGCTCCCGCGACGGCGAATTGCCAGATCGAAAATGAAGGCAGCAAGTTCATGGCGGACTAAAGGTGAGCGGGAAACGCGGGGTTGGGAGGTGGTGGTCGGATCCAGGTGGCTCGCGGCTGATGGGTCGTTCAGGGACGCCCGCCGGAAAACTGTTGACGCAGGCTCTCGATTTTTCCTTCTTGCAGGATCGGTAAGTAGCGATTGGGAATTGCCAACAAAAAGCACGCGACGGATGTGCCAAAAAGTTCACCCGGTCGTCCGCCAACCTTCCCGCCGCCGTTGGCACCATTGTCCGTCCACGACCCGTACAACTCGGGCCGCGTTCCACTGTCTTGTGTGGCAACCAGGTAATCGCGGAGGCGCGGATATTGTTCGTCCCAATCTTCACCGCCGACCTGGTAGAGCGCCTGGCCAACGTAGTACGAGGTATACGCATCGAAGGGGAGCGTGCGTGCCTTCGGTTTGGGCAGTTGTGAAATTGCCGCGGCAATCACGTCCATATTCTTGCGAATTCGCCAATCGTCATATTGACCGAATTCCTGCAGGCAGACGACGCCGGCGGCAGCCATCGCAATGGTGCCCCCTCCGCCTCCCTTGGTGTAGGTGAATTGACCAGGCAGCTTCATCTGATCCGACTCCGGCGCGTCGCGACGACCGTTCTGTGGTGCGTAATGGTCACGAACACTGCGGATCGCCAGGTCGATCACTTCGTTGGGAACTTCCAGACCGCTGTCGACGGCGCTGCGTAGCGCTTTGGCCTGCATCACTGCCAGGCTCAAGTCGTGCCCGCGCGGCTGCCGGCGAGCCCGATAGTCCCAGCCCCCGTCTTCGCTTTGCGTGTTGGCGATTAATCGCAAGGCATCGTCCAGCGTCTTGTTCAGACGACGATCCTGGGTCGACGTCATCCCGTTCGCTTGCCCCAGAACGAACGTCGCCAGCCCATGGTTGTACATGTCACGCTGCGAATTGGAGATATTTAACAGCCCCGAGGGCTTCGCTCGGTCGATCACATAGTCCAAGGCCCGCTTGACCGTGTCGCCGTATTTGCCTCGCCCCGGTTGATAGCCGGCCGCCATGAAGGCCAGGGCCCCCATGCCGACGAGCCCCAAGTCGTTGGACGTCCAATTCCCTTCGGGACCTTGATTATCGGCCAGCCACTTCAGACCACGGTCCAGCGCCTGTTCGCTCTCCGCTGTCGTCTCCCATTCGCCTTCCGCGACGACGGGTTTAACCAGCACCGCCTGCAGGAGAACGAGCAAGCAACAAATGGCGATCCATAAACATCGACCAGGCATGAGCGATCCGAAGGCTGCCAAGGGGTAGGAACCCGCCACCCGCTCACCACGCAACCGTGCGTTGCGCTTGGGGGTCGGTCGGCGGTACGAGGTGGGACTGACGTGTTAGTCTACCTATCGAAATGCTGCAATGCACGCCGGGCACACGTCGTTCGCCTAAAAAACCGGCGATGTGCGAGACAGCGTCACCTGGCCACGAACAGGGGACCATCCCTGGAAAGACAACTGTTTGCGGAACAACCTGGCGCCGTCCGCTAAAACACAACATCCATCGTCTTCCACGCGACCAACACGGGGTTGTTGCCGTTATAAAACCGTGCATGCACGGAGAGCCAGCCCGATTCGCCGGCCATGTTCTGGAGGTCGACCTCGATGGACTTCCACGGCGTCGCGTGCGTCTGGTTGGTGATTTCCGCGCGCATGACGGGGACCCCTTGAAACCGGACTTCGATTTCGCCGGCCCGATTCACGTCGCTGCCGAAGGAAAACCGCAGTCGTGGATGAGTGCCACCAGGGAGTTCCAGCCAGCGGCCCAATACCACCGGCGCTCCCGTGCGACCAGCCAGTGACAACACATCTTTTTCGCCATGGGCATCTGGCACGATCCCCGTTCCGCTCGCCGAAACACCGCCGAGTAGCCTCCAGTCAGGCAACCGCTGCTGGATCGCGCGACGCTGCTCGACATCGCCAACGGCCAGCCAGCGATCGTCGACCGTCGCAGCTGCCGGCACACTCGCCACCAGCGATCCATTCGGAGCCAGTTGAATCACGTCACGATTCGCATCATTGGGCCCACGCCCGAAAAACGTCCAGACATGCTCGCCACTGACGATCATCGGCCCCAGTCGCGGATCGGGATCGTCGAGCCCATCGAGAACGGTCGTATGCGTCACGCTTCCCGTCTGGCCATTCAGCCAGACAAGCTCCGGTGCGAACTTCGTCTGTTTTTCGTCGACGGCTCGCCGCCGCGCCACGACGATCCCTTGCGGTCCACCACACAGGTGGCCATGCAGTAAACCCTCCATCGGCTGCTGCCAACGTGTCTTGCCGGACGTCGGGTCGAGGCCCAACAACCGATCGTGGCCCTCCCCGACCAGGCACCCGCCGCTGAAGCCCAGGATTCGTTTGAGGTCGGGCAACGTGCGCGACCAATAGCGCCGGCCGGTCTCAACGTCCAGGCATTGCAAGACACGGACTCCCGGCTCGGTCACGTAGATGCGGTCGGCATCCAATGGCTGACTTTCAGTCCGGCTGCCGATCTCGGTTGGACTGTAGATCAGCGGTGGGGCAAATGTCTGTGTGACCCAATCGGGCTGTTCGTCCGGCGGCAGGAGAATCTGCCGGCTGATCCACTGGAGTCGTCCCTCGGCGTCGCAACTGACCACGACGCCGCCGAGGACGGCCACGAGGCGGTCGCGAACCTGCTGGATTTCACACACCTGCCGGCGTTGCCAGGCATTGCTGAGCGTTACCAGGTCGTGCTCTTGCCAGACCGTGCCCGTCTCTGGATCAAGAGTGGTCAACCGCACGACGGATTCCAAGTCGCTGGTCCGGGCCATGGTCAGGCAGACGAGTCGATCCTGAAGAAACATCGGGTCGGAAATGATGTCGATATTTTGACGGTGGATTGCATTCCACCTGGGTTGGCCGTTCGACTTGTCAAAACAGGCCAACGACGTCGTATCACCGTAGAGCTGACGGGCGTAAATCCGGTCACCGCGCAGTACGGGTCGCATCGCCGTCAACGACCATTCGTGGGCTCGCCGCACGCGGCCGGGAAGCTGCGCTGTGACCCACGCCCGGGCACCCGAACCACGGTCATACGCCGCAACCTGAAACCGATTGCTGACGTAGAATCGCTGCTTGTCGAGAGCCACCGCCAGCTGCCGATTCGCCCAGTCGACCTGATGCACATTGATGTTGCCGTTCAAGGTGCGCTGGGGCTCTTGTCCCACGGAACCGTCCAGTCGAGCTTTCTTATGCACGACAAATGCGGAAGGTGGGGCGGTGTGCAAATGCTGGCCGGCGAAGCCGTTGGCCGTGTAGCGGACCGGTCCGACGCCCAGCTCTTCGCGCTGGTGTGTCTGAATCGCGGTCAGCTCTTCAAGCTTAAGCTGAACGTCGCCCAGTCGCGGTGGCGGCGTATCGGCGCCGGCGTCCCTTCCTAACATGACGGTGGCCATCGTCATTCGTGAATCCAGGGTTGTCCCGGTGCTCTGCGGCCCGACGCCTGCCGCCCGCCGATAATGCCACAGCGCCGATTCGAACCATCCGCTGCTCAGGGCGCGGTCGCCCAGCCAGGCGTGCGCTTCGGCGACCGCACTGGTACCGGGAAATTGCAACGTCAACATCGCCACTCCGCTGGCATCAGGCAATGCGACGCGTTCACGCAGCCGCAAGTCGGCTAGCGGGGCCTGCTCCTTGGCGACCACGGCCCGCAGTTGGGGATGACGCTGAGCGGCCATCGTCATTAAAGCGGGCAGGGACGCCAGCAGGCGATCGTCCTGCTGATCGACCGCGACACCGGGCAATTCGCGTGGATCCAGCGACGCGATGAAATGGGCCGCATCCTCGTAGGCCTCGCCGTCCAAGAGTGCGTACAATTCCGCGGACGCGTTGTAGACGTCCTTGCTTTGATGTTCGATCAACAGGTTTCGCCACGTTTCGGGCATCCGGGTCAGCAGCTCGTCGCTAAGCCCTTCCGGCGTTCTCTTGGCAGCCGCCATTTCCGCCCAGGCAAACAGCGGCACTTTTGCGTCCAGGTGAAAAAAACGAACTTGCCGGCAAAACTGAGCCGTGGCCGACCAGTCATTCGCATACACCATCCGTATCAGTTTCGTACCGATCGTCTCCGGACGAACCAGCTCAAAATTGCGGACCGTGAATAGCGGCGAACGCATCAGCGCCGCGCGAACCAACGAGAATGCCGCCTCGCCGTGCAATCTTGATTCCGCCGCAGCCAAACGATGATAGCGGTTCGCCCACGCGTCGACGCGCTGCTGATCGTCGTATAAGTCAGCCAATAACGCCGCCTGATCCAGCAGGTCCAAACGATCCATCAACTGTGCGACATGGCCGGAGTCGGCTGCCGGCCCCGGGCGCGCTTCGGCCGCCTCCGCCAGTCCGTCATCGAGCAGCAGATCAAGCAGTGCCGTGCCCAGTGCCGCCGGGCAGCCCGCAGCGAGCGTCTGTACGGCGACGGCTCGCCGCCAGGCAGCAAGCGAGCAGTCGGGCGGCTGAAATTCGATGGTCCGCGCCATCCATGACGCAAGGTCCTCGGCGGCAGGATTGGCCGGATTCGTCTCCAGCAACACCCGCGACCGCAGACCGGGATCGGCCAATAATGTGACCGCGCGCAGGGGCGATAGCCGCATCTGGTGAAGCGTCACCCCGCATTTGATACGAGCGACACAATGGAGCCCCAACTGCGTCACGTTCTGAGGTGGGTTACGCAGCGGATCCGCTTCCGCCCAGTGTTCGCCGTCAACACTCAGCCACCAGCGAATCATGCTCGGACCGTACACCAGCCGGATCCAGTGGCGCCCACCGACACCGGGAAGCATGGCTTGGTCCAGCGGTCGAAAGTCCTGCTCGTAGTGATCGTCATTACCGCGTGCCAGCAGGCAGAGCTGATCGGTTCGGTTGTCGCGCACGTAGCGGAGCACCCAGCGGGGATTGGCAACGTCACCCACATAGATGCCGGCGCCGTGGGTGGCGTTGTCAAGCTCCAGATCGACAAAGTACAGATCGTCGCGCGGCCGACAGATCGTCGACCAACTTCGCTTGGGACTGTTATTCGACTCGAGTCGAACTCCCTTACCGGGCAACACCACCAGGCCGGCCTCGGGTTGCAATTGCGACTGCCAGCCAAGTTGCGCCGCCGGGTGCGACCGCACGTTCAAGCCGGCAAGATCGTCTAGCCCAAGATCGTCAGGACGGCTTTCCGCGCCGTCGCCATCGGTGTCGGCGACCGCGATCGCTGGCAGCGCCACACGCTGCCAGTCAATTCCGGTGATCAGAGCGTTGCCCTGAAAGAAGACATCTTCTGGGGGTTGTTCCAGGGGAGCCCGGATTAAGTCGATGTCGCCGCGGCTGAGGATCAATTCGCCCTGACGGTGACGCAGTTGGTACGGACCACCTTGATTGATCAGGGTCCGGCGATTGCGTCCGGCGTCATGGGCGGTCAACCGCCACGTCCGCGGCGTAAACCGGCCGGCAGTGCGCGTCGTGACATACGCTGCCCACCGCTCGGGTTGATCCGCATGATAGGCCAGCGTCACCCCCTGATTGCCGGCGAAGAAGTGGATTTGCAAATGTCGGTATTTTTCTAATTCGAGCCGCAGGAGCGAGTCGTCGGTCCAGGGAGCCTTGAGCCGCAAGATGCCTTCGATTGCGCCGCACTGGCCGCGCCGCGTGCGACCCTCGACAATCCCCTTGGGTTCGCCCACGATGACGTCGAACCATTGATGCAGGTCGGCGACCTGAGGCAGGACTTTCCGCGCATCGAAACGTTGAAAGAGCAGGTCTTCCAAGGGCAGCGTGGGGTCGCCGTCCAGGGCGGCCTGCCACGGCGGAACGTCGGTTGCGACGACGGCGTTGGCCGCGGCATCGACGGAAGCAACGTTGGAAGCTTCGGGAGCGGCCGGATCGTCGTTAGTCGCAGGCGAGGCGATCGGTTCGGCGTCCGGTGGCGCGGGACTTTCACCGTCTGCCAAGGCGGATCCAGGCGGCCCGTCGTCGGGCGTCGACGTCGCGACGGGGGAGTCACGCCGGTCCGGTTGATCGGGCGACGCGGCCGGTGCGAAAGGTGGCTGAACCGGAGCGGCGCCGTCGACCACTTCGCCTGGCGCGCCTTCGGTGAATCGGTGCAGGGAATCGCCGAGCTGTTGTCGCAGTTGGGGTACGCCGACCACCGTGGCAACGGCGACGATGATCAGCAACATCGCCGCCCATTTCCATCGCCCACCGCTCGAACCTGCCCGCTGCCGATGACGGTTGGCTCGCAACACATCTTCTGGTCCGAGGTCAATACGCGCCAGGACTTCCGCGAGAACCGTTTGCAGCCGCAAGCGACTGGAAAAGGTGGCTCGCAATTCGGCGGATTCTGCCAACCGCGTTCGCAACATCTGGATTTCGTCCAGAGACAGCTCGCCCGGCGACTTGGTTTCAACCAATTGCAGCAGCTCGTCGTCGGTCATCGGGGATGCGGTTTCTGGTAGGGGGAGAAGTGGTAGTTAGGAAGGGATGGCTGCTGATCTTGGTATCGTTCGAAGGACTATGGTTGTCGCCAGGCTCGCCAGAACGTTGTCTTCCGCCGTCCGGTGTCGACCAGCGACACACGACACTGGTACGACTTCCTCACGGTCGCTGGCGTCGCCAGACCGCGGACCGCAGTGCTTCACGAGCTAGCGCCCATCGCGCCGGTCAAAATGCCGAAGTCATTCTGGCGTCGCGGCTTTGGTGGCGTCTGCCGCTTTCGAATCGGCTCCGGCGTTATGCGGTTCAAATGTGGTGGTTCCGATGCTGAATCCCAATTCTTCGAGTGCTTGCTTGGCTTCGGCCGTGCTGACGGGTAGATGCTTGCGAGCGGGAATCGTGATCCGCCCCGCTGCTTCATCGATCTCGATCCGTCCGATATCCGCCCACGGGCTTCGAATTAACGCCCGCCGTGCGGACATCGCTTGCGGGAAACGGCCAGAATAATCCAGCACCTCGAATGTGACGACTCCCTGGTGGAAGCCGGGTGGTCCGTTCGGCCTGGCGGGGCGCGGCAGGGTCGGGCGCGCTGTGTCGGGGCGCGGCGTGACGGGGCGCGGCGTGTTGGGGCGGAGTGGCGTGGGAAAACGGGGAAGGCCGGCTGTCGGGTCGGGCGATTCCGGCATCGTGGGGATGGAAACATCCGGTAGTGCAGCCGGGTCTGGCCGCATTGCCGAATCCGGTGGCAACGAGGGGTGCGGCGCCGGCCGCGGCATTGCGGCCAGGCTCGGCGGTCGCTGGAGGCCGGTGGTCAACCCAATCTGCCGAAAGAAGGTAATGCTTCGCAACATGGCTGGACGTACCGACGACATGTGGTCGCCGCCGACCACCATCGCCTCGACCTTCAGCCCAGCGTTCCTTGCGGTCGTCGCCGTGCGTTTGGTTTCCTCCTCCAGCCAATCTTCCTGACTGCCGTAATACAACTGCGCCGGACATTTGAAGCTCCGGGCAAATGCTTCGGGCGATCGCATCACGGTCTCTTGCTCATCCGCTTCGTCGAACACCAGCAATTCCGGACTATCCCAATAGGCGAGGTCGCCTTGATTCATCGTGCCCGAGAACGACGCGACCGCTTGAAATTGATCCGTCGTGAGGGCGGTGAGCGCGGCCAACGTTCCGCCGGCGCTGTGGCCGCAAATGAAAAGTTGCTGCTCGTCGACGTAGGGGAGTGCGGCGAACGCGGAGGTCGCAGCCAGCACATCCTCGACTTCGTCGTAGTACAACGAAAAAGCCCCTGGCTGGCCATTCTCGCCCCGGAGTACAGGTGCCATCACGACGAAACCTTGATCGCGATACGGTTGGGGCATTTCCCAGTCGCCATCGCCCCAGGCGAACCCACCGTGCAAAAAGACGACGCCCGGCCGGGGCTTGCCATCCGCAGGGGGAGGATCGACAAATGCGCGTAGTGCATGACCGCCGGACTGGTAACTCAACTCCGTACCGCCGGGCGGCGTTGCCAGCGGTTCCCATTCTTGCGGCGCGGGGCCGCGCGTCGTGAGCCTGGTCTTAAATCGTTTTCGCGCCGCCTGATAATCTTCTTCCTGAACAGGCAGCGGCTCGGAAAAACCTTCGTAGGCGAAATCCTCAAGCTCTTGGATGAATTGGTAGACGCCGATACCTGCCACCAACATGAAACCGAAGACGCCAAAGAGGATCGCGCCGATCACGTAGTAAATAGAGTTGTTCGATTTCTGTGCTTTCCCGTGGCCATATCCGTGTCCATACTGCGGGGACTGAGGTTGCGCATAGGCATGAGGCTGGGCGTACGATGCCGCGCCGTAAGAGCCGTTCGCCGCGTGGGCACCCGGCCCGCCGACAGTCGCCTTGCCTCCGAACGGATCCTGGGTTTGCGGATAGGCTGGAGCCGGCTGGGCGACCGGCGGAACAAGCTCGGCCTCGACCGGTTCGGCCGCGTCCGAGAATGGGTTGACCAGGGGAGCCAGCGGCTCGCGGGGCGCCGCTGGAATCTGCAGGGCCTGTTGGCAGGTCGGACATCGCACCGTTTTGCCGGCCAAATGGGGCTGAGCCGCGAATTGGCCTCCGCAAGCGCATCGGACGGCAATGGTCATGGTCAAATTCCTCGTGCAAGTCGCGCGGCAGCGTGGCAACCCTTGGAGCGACACGCGGCCGTAGGTCCGCAAAACGACTTTCCGACAAACAGTACGCCGCCGCCCAGCCCAACGTCTGAGTTGCGAATCGTCTGAGTTGACGACGTGATAGCGTTCAAAGTCGCACATTCTCCCAGCGACGTCAAACAGGTTTAGGGCCGCCAGGCGGGCTGCCGCCATTCATTCCAAAGTGCCTCGGAGGCCGGCGAATTCGAGTCCTGGACGGGCGAGCTCGAAATTCTCGTCCAATCCTGCGAGCGATCCCGTGGACGATCGCCGTTTGAATGATAAAATCGGAAACGACAATGGGCAGTCGAGTCCTTATTTTCGAGAGGCGCGCATTCGTCGCCGCCTGCCGCTTTGCCCTGTCAGATTTTACCTGTGCGAATCAAGGGATCAGGCTCGTTCTTCCGCTGCCTGGTCTGGCTGATCGCTAAGCCTCTTATCCTTTAGCAATGAAAGCATCTGACATGAGAACAATCAGCTTGTGCGTAGTCTGTGCCTTGGCTGCCGCCACGCACCTCGTCGGCGCATCGCCCGCGTCGGCGGACGAGAAACGTCCGAATATCGTCATCATTTGGGGCGATGATATCGGACAGGCAAACATCAGTGCCTACACGCGCGGCGTGATGGGTTATCGCACGCCAAATATCGACCGTGTGGCACGCGAAGGTCTGATCTTCACCGATTACTACGCTGAACAAAGCTGCACGGCGGGCCGGGCATCGTTCATCACGGGCCAGCATGGCATGCGGACGGGCTTGACCAAAGTCGGCCTGCCGGGCGCCGCGACGGGGCTGCAAAAGGAAGACCCCACGATCGCCACGATGTTGAAAGCTCAGGGCTACGCCACCGGCCAGTTTGGCAAGAATCACTTGGGCGATCGCAATGAATTCCTGCCGACGGTGCACGGCTTCGACGAGTTCTACGGCAACCTCTATCATCTGAACGCGGAAGAGGAGCCGGAATTGCCCGACTATCCGAAGGACCCTTCATTTCGCGCCAAATATGGTCCGCGGGGTGTCTTGGATTGCCTGGCAACCGAGGTGGACGACCCGACTGTCGATCCGCGCTTTGGTCGCGTTGGCAAGCAGAAGATCAAAGACACGGGCCCCCTGACCAAGAAGCGCATGCAGACGATCGACGACGACG
>JAUIHJ010000234.1 GCA_030432015.1 bacterium | reverse complement strand
TCGCAAGTCGTGGGCGCAACCGGTCGCGTCATCGGCGTCGACATGAACGACGACATGCTGGCCTTGGCCCGAAAGTACCAGCAGGAAATCGGTGATCGCATCGGCTGGCATAACGTCGACTTTCACAGAGGACGGATTCAGGACTTGGCGCTGGACCTCGATGCGTTTGAAGCCCATCTCGCCAGCCAACCGATCACGACAACCGAAGATTGGCTGGGTGCGCAAGATCATGCGGCTCAATTGCGCCGTGACCGGCCGATGGTGGAAACCGATTCAATCGACGTCGTCCTCTCGAATTGTGTCCTGAACCTTGTCAATCCAGAGGATCGTCGGCAACTCTTCGCCGAAGTCTTCCGTGTCCTGCGTCGTGGCGGCCGCGCAGTGATTAGCGACATCGTCTGCGACGAGCCTGTTCCTCAACCGATGCGGAACGACCCAACCCTGTGGAGTGGTTGTATTAGCGGTGCCCATCAGGAGAGTGAATTGCTCGACCAATTCGAGCAAGCCGGCTTTTACGGCATTGAAATCGTCGAGCGGCAAGTGGAGCCGTGGGCCACCGTCGAAGGCATCGAATTCCGCAGCATCACGGTTCGCGCCTTCAAGGGTAAAGAGGGCCCGTGTCTGGATCACCGGCAAGCCGTTATCTATCGAGGCCCGTTCAAGAGCGTCACCGACGATGACGGCCATGTGCTGCGGCGCGGTGTGCGGACCGCGGTTTGCGAGAAGACATTCGACATCTACACCAAACCGCCGTATGCGGATGCCTTCTACGCACTTCCGCCATACGACGAAGTCGCTCCCGATCAAGCCACTCCGTTCGATTGCCGGCGCAACGCCATCCGCGATCCTCGCGAGACCAAGGGGACCGCATTCGCCAAGACGCAGTTGCCCATGACGGACTGCTGCGGCCCAGAACCGTGCTGCTAACGGCGTGCGGCAACGTGCCGGCCAGATCCAGCAGAGCTGCCATTGCCAGACCGCGGGCGAGCCATCGCGCCGAATGTTAAATGACCCCGCGTAGTTCGCGGACCAGTGCGGGACTGGATCGCTCTTGGCCTCCCGAATTCAAGCCTGCCCCACCACCAAGCTAAGCGTCAATCGGGCAAGAGCCGCTCCATGACGTCGGCCAGGACCAGGTGGGCTTCGCCGGTCATTGGCGATTGGTTGAAGCTGAGATGGCTGAAGTGCCGAATCACGGTATCCTTGACGCCGTCCAAACGTCCGCGTTTCAGCGCCACCACGCCGTCACCTCGACCATCGACGACCTCATCCAGATCCGCCAACCAACGGTCGACACGGCTCCCAAAGAACTTGACCCACCGGTTGGACGCGCCGGCCCGGTCGAGCATCCGGCGCGCTGCCACCAGTTCCTCGGCCGTCAACTCGGCGACGTCACCCAAGATCAATGAGTAACGAATGCGAGGGTTGCGTGGTCGTGCATTCAGGGTCGTCAAGAAGGGTGAGCCAGGTTGCAGATCGAGCTGCGCGTCGGCCAACCCGTCTTCAATTGCGGCCGCGGCCCAACGTGCCCGGTCCCTTCGATCAGCGCTGAGGACCGATTCACAAAGGTCGAGCCCAAAACCAAATTCAGCCAGCACCGAACCGTGACTGGGCGGAGAGATCATAATCAGTTGATCGACATTGCCGGGATCGAGGTCGGGATTTTCAACGACGGCCCGTGCCACCAGGCCGCCCATCGAATGCGTCAGCAACGTGACCCGCCGACCCGGGTGGTGTTCGGCAAACTCGCGCAACTCGCGCGCCAGCAGCAAGCTCGAATCCATGATCGGTTGATCATTCGGGTAATCGAACACGCCGCAAGGCAGCTGCGCAGCTCGTGGACTTACCAGGAGATTCGCCATGTGGCTTCCGCTCGACTGCAACCCGTGCACCAACAGGACGAGTGGTCGATCGGGGGCCGCTTGCTGCCAGCCGGAATCCAGGTGGATGCCGTACGATTTTGCACGGCCGATCCTTGCGGTGACAGACCTGCGCAGCCGCCGTGAGATCTCACGGTGCGAGGCCAGCAAGGCTTTACGATCCAGGCGAATTTGCAGCTCGTCCGGACCCTCCGCGGTCGCATCCTTCTCTGCAATGCTGAAACGAATATCCGGCGAAAACGCCGCATTCATGGCTGCGATGATCGGACGCGTAAACGGACTATTGATCGGAAATGCACCACGTGTACCCAAGTCCTCCAGCGCCCGATCATCAAACCCGCGGGCCCGTGACACACCGCGGAGTATATCGGACCAGGATATCTGCCCGTCGCGAGCCGGCACCAGGATGGTGGTCACAAACGCCTCGCGGTCGTGCACGACCCGAATCGTCGCGGAGGCCTCCTGGGCATGAGACCGCAGTCCCATCGCGGATGGCCCCACAACCATCGCTAGCACGAGCACGAGCACGAGCCGGATTGAAAACCGCGTCGCCTGGCAATCCATAACCATTTCTCCCTGGCCTGCGCTGAACGTGCGACACATTCGGGCGAATCGCACGATTCGAAACTACCGGCAATTCTATGGCTTGGGAGACATCTGGCAAATGCTGAACGTGAGCCAGCACACATAGGCCCGGTCAGGCATTGGTTGAAGCGAGGTGAAGCGAGGTGAAGCGAGGTGAAGCGAGGTGAAGCGAGGTGAAGCAAGAACTTGATTGTTCGGACATTGCCGCTGATCAAGGCGTCCGCAACAAGTTTCTGGCCCGAAATCCTCATCAGACAAGTGTGTTGCACAACACTGTGCCGCCAAGCCGGACATCCTCCGGCCCTCTCCCTCCATTGGAGCCGGCTAGGCGATCACAGTGAAGTTGAGAACAACCACGTCGAAGCGACCGACGAACGTTGCTCGGACACTCAGGTCAACACGGGCTCCAGTTCCGTCGGCCCGACCTCTTCGGTTTCGCCGTCCCGCTGACGGGCTGCCGCGGCTTGATAGTCGCGTTGGGATTCTCTTTCGGCTTCCGGCGAAAACCGGATCAAGAAAGAAAAGAACGAGCAGCCGACAATGATCGCCCCCAGAATCAACAGCGCGGTGGGCCAGGCGACCTCTCCCTTAAACAGGAATCCAGCCGCGACCGCACCAGCGTTTCCGCCAGCCCCCACAATCCCGGCGACCGCCCCCAAGGCCTTCTTGTTAATAAACGGTACCACCGAAAACGTTGCACCCTCGGACATTTGCACAAAAAGACTGAACAGGATCAGTGCTGGAATCGCCAACGCCAAGACCGTCATCTGGGAAAACAACATCAAGGCCAGCCCTTCGCAGAACAGGGCCAGAAACAGGAAGAAGACGCGGCCCTTGAGGCCCCACTTGCCGCCGAACTTATCGCCAAATGCACCGCCCAGTGTTCGGGCAAACAGATTCATCAGACCGAACGAGGCCGCGGTGACTCCAGCGGCCGCCAGCCCCAGGCCGAAGTAATCCGCGAAATAAAGGGCCGCCACGTTATTGATCGTCAGCTCGATGCCAAAGCAAGCCCCGTAGATCACAAACAATGCCCAGACGCGTGGATCCAGGCAGGCCACCAGAAAGGCCCCACTGACCTTGTTACCCGCGGGCATTTTCCCCGCGGCCCGGAGATCCTTGAAATTACCTTCCGGGACATCCTGCGTCAGGAAGTAGTAGGCGACACCGGTTAACAAACAGACCAGACCGGCAACAAACATCGCGGACCGCCATCCAATCGCTTCACTGAACCCCAGCACACCCACAAAGAATGCAAACAGCGCAGGCATCACCAACTGCGTGACGCCACCCCCCAGGTTTCCCCAGCCGGCAGACGTGGCGTTGGCCGTTCCGACCACATTCGGTGCAAACATCACCGACGTGTGATATTGCGTGATCACAAACGAGGCACCGATGGCTCCGATCATCAAGCGAAAGATCAGGAACGAAGTAAAGTCGTAAGCGAAGCCGATCCCCATGACCGGTATCGATCCCAGGACCAACAGCCAGGTGTACGTAATCCGCGGCCCCACGCGATCGCACAGCCAACCGATGAAAAGTCGAGCAAGAACCGTGATGGCAACCGAGGCAATGATGCACGAACCAACCTGCGACTTGGTCAGCTCCAGTTCCTCACGGACGACCGCCATTAACGGCGCAATCCCAAACCAAGCAAAAAAGCACAGAAAAAACGCGAACCAGGACATGTGAAACGTCCTGATCTGCGGCATGGCGAGATTAAAAAAGTTACCCCATAACGATGTCGCGCGGTTCTTGCCGTCCATACTACGGATTCCTCTCCTCGGGAGTCGCTCAAGTGCGGCGCAGGCAGCGCCATGAATGGTTGTGTCTCTTGACGAACCGCACGCAGCCCTGGAGAGGAGAACTGTTCGGTCGACGACCTTTTCGGTTGCGGTCGCGCACCGAGCCGATGCAAAGTGCGTGCCAGTGCCGGAGGGCAAACGTTCACGACGGCGATCCGGTTCACGTGCACAGCATCACCAGACGGCAACGCCATTCGCTTGACCAACGCGACACGCGGCCGCTCTCCTCCGCCGCGCTTGTGCGAATTTGAAGGTTTGCAATTGCCGAGCAAATCGAAGATGCGCGATCTCTACGCCATCGCTGCCTAACCATTCAGCACACATCGGTCGCAGCCGAATCTCCGCACGCTCGCCGCGTGCCCGATTTCTCGGATACGTGGTGTACCGCCGATGCGTAGACAGGGCGGCACACTGTTTGCAATGAACCGCGATCATCACAAACCATCATGCGGCGGCTCCCTCTCCTCGTTCCGCCGTTACCGGGCGGCGCACGACGGCTCCGTCACGAATTGGATTCACGTTGCCCGCACTCCCGATGTGCCCCGCACAGTGGCGATTATGCTCAAAGTCGATCCCCATCATGCCTCGCGATTCCTGGTCGAACGATTGCTGGAGGAGCAGCAACAGACGACGGCCGTGGAAAAGTTCGCGCAACAGCAGGCATTTTCCACGGAGCCCGCGCAGGCGCGGCACTATCGCGACCTGATCCCGGCTACCTCGCCAAACGCCGGCGAACAATACGCTTTCGAAGTTGACTTAAATGCTTGCTCGGGATGTAAATCGTGCGTCACCGCTTGCCACAATTTGAACGGCCTGGAGGAGGGTGAAGTTTGGCGCAGCGTCGGCATGCTCCATGGTGGCAGCGACGCGTTGCCCGTGTTGCAGCACGTCACGTCGGCATGTCACCACTGCGTCGAGCCCGCATGCCTGCAAGGTTGCCCGGTCAAAGCGTACGAGAAAGATCCCCTCACCGGAATCGTCGCCCACCTCGATGACCAGTGCATCGGCTGCCAGTACTGCATGTTGAAGTGCCCTTATGACGTGCCAAAGTACAGCAAGTCAAAGGGAATCGTTCGCAAGTGCGATATGTGCAGCGATCGGCTCGCATCGGGCGAGGCGCCGGCCTGCGTCCAAGCCTGCCCGCACCAGGCAATCAGCATCGCGATTGTGTCACAGCAAGCGGTCATCGAAGAGAGTGAAGCCAACGTCTTCCTGCCGGGCGCGCCGGAACCGAGCTACACGATACCCACGACCGTCTACAAGAGTGACCGCGTCCTCCCTCGCAATCTCCTTCCAGCCGACTATTACTCGGCCCGTCCAGCGCACAGCCACCTGCCGTTGATTGTGATGTTGGTCCTCACGCAGATGTCCGTGGGGGCGTTTGTGGTCGAGCAATTCATGCAATCGGAGCTCTCGACCGCCGCGGGGCTCGGCGACACGGCGCACGTGCGGCCCGTGCACCTGCTCGCGGCGCTGCTGCTCGGCTTCTTGGGGCTCTTCGCGGCCATCTTCCACCTGGGCAGACCGCACCTGGCCTATCGCGCCATGATCGGGTTGGCAACGTCGTGGCTGAGCCGCGAGATTCTGGCCTTCAATCTTTTTGCCGGATTGGCTTCGGCCTATGTAACGGCCGCCTGCGCCGCGACTGCGGGCTGGCGGGTTCCTGCCGCACTCGAACAGAGCCTCGGTGTGGCCGCGGCGGCGGCGGGTCTGCTGGCACTGGCCTGCTCGATGATGATCTACATCGATACGCAGCGCGCGTTCTGGAGCCCAACGTTTACAGTGACCAAATTCTTGGGCACGTCGATCGTGCTGGGTTTGCCGACGGCACTGTTGATTTCGCTGCTGTCCGCGGCGGTCGCCAACAGCTTGACGATCGAGCAGGTGCTGGGCGCCTACGGCCGACAGCTCTGCCTCGTCCTGGCGGTGGGCGCTACGCTCAAGTTGTTATTCGAGGCGACAATCTTTGCCGCGTTACGCAACAAACGTCACACATCGTTGAAGCGAACCGCCTTGCTCTTGACCGGCGAGCTCAGCATGAAGACCGCCGCGCGGTTCTTCTTTGGAATCGTCGGCGGCATCTTGCTGCCGCTGGTTCTCTTGGGCGAGCACCGGTTGGCGCCGGAAGTCGGCTTTCACCCGCTCTTCGTCGGTGCCATGGTCTCGCTGGTCTGGCTGCTTTGCCTTGTCGGCGAATTGCTTGAACGCTACCTGTATTTCACCGCCGTTGTCGCCCCCAAAATGCCAGGCAGTTAGCCGGCATTCAACAGGCCAGGGACTCTATGTCGACATCCGCCAAAGCAATCACTCCACCGCTCAGCTCCCGGTTGATCCAGCGTAACGGGCCGCTCACCAGCGACCTGCTGCTGACGCCGGGCCCGTATGGCTTGGGCAAGGTGCCCGCGACGTGCGCACCCGATGCAACGACCGCGATGGTCTGCGGATATTGTTCGACTGGCTGCAGCTTGAACGTTCATCTCCGCGCCGGCGAGGCGATCAATCTGACGCCGAACTCGGACTATCCGGTGAATTTGGGAATGGCCTGCCCAAAGGGCTGGGAAGCGTTGACCGTCCTGGACTCGCCGGACCGCGCGACGACCCCGCTGTTGCGCAACGCCCGCGGAAAGCTCGCGCCGGTGGACTGGGAAGTCGCCATGCAATCGTTTTGCGAGCGATTCAAAAGCATCCAATCGCAACACGGTAACGATGCCGTCGCGTTTCTCAGCACGGGCCAAATCCCCACCGAAGAGATGGCGCTGCTGGGCTCGCTGGCAAAATTCGGGATGGGCATCCGCCACGGCGATGGCAACACGCGTCAATGCATGGCGACGGCGGCGGTCGCGTACAAGCAGGCCTTCGGGTTCGACGCGCCTCCCTACACGTACGCGGACTTCGAGACCTCGGACGTAATTGTCCTGATCGGTTCGAACCTCTGTCTGGCGCATCCGATCATGTGGCAGCGTGTCTGTCGCAATCCCCATCAGCCGGCGATTGTCGTGATCGATCCGCGAACCACAGAGACCGCGATGTGCGCAACGCAACATCTGGCGATCGAGCCCAAGTCGGACCTCGCGGTGCTGTATGGGATTGCTCATATCCTGATTACCAACGACTGGATCGACCGCCCCTTCATCGACGCCCACACCGCCGACTTTGACGCCTTTTGTGACTTTGTCGCCGAATTCACTCCCGCGCATGTTGCCCAGGCAAGCGGCATCGGGGAAGCAGAGTTGCAACAGCTGGCCGCCACCATCCACGCTGGCCAAAGCGTTTCATTCTGGTGGACGATGGGCGTCAACCAGAGCTACGAGGGCGTGCGAACGGCACAGGCGATCATCAACCTGGCCTTGATGACCGGCAACATTGGCCGTCCCGGTACGGGCGCCAACTCCATTACCGGCCAATGCAATGCGATGGGGTCGCGTCTGTTCAGCAACACCACCAACCTGCTGGGCGGTCGCGAATTCCAAGACGCCCACGATCGCAGCCAGGTCGCCGAGATCCTGGGAATCGGCGCCGACCGCATCCCCACCGAACCGAGCTGGGCCTATCACCAGATCATCGAAGGCATCCTGAAGGGCAAGATCAAGGGCCTGTGGGTCATTGCCACCAATCCGGCACACTCGTGGATTAACCAGGACACCTGCCACGACATTCTGAGTCGGCTCGATTTTCTCGTCGTCCAGGACATGTACCACAGTTCGGAGACCGCACAGTTGGCGGACCTGGTCCTCCCTGCCGCGGGCTGGGGCGAGAAGGAAGGAACGTTTATCAACTCGGAACGCCGGGTCGGCCTGATCAAGAAAGTTTCCAAAGCACCCGGCCAGGCGCTCGCCGATTTCTCCATTTTCAAACTGATCGCGCACTACTGGGGATGTGCGGAATTATTCGAACAATGGCCAGATCCAGAGTCCCTCTTTCAGACGTTGAAACAACTCTCACGGGGACGGCCTTGCGACATCACAGGTATTCGCGACTATCGGCACCTGGACGAACGCGGCGGAATCCAGTGGCCGTTTACCGAGGCGATGGCGGCGTCCAGCGACGACGACCATCCCGGCCCCGAGCGGCGTCTGTTCGAGGACGGCAGCTTCTATCACGCCGATCGCCTCGCGAGATTTCTGTTTGAATCGCCTCGGGCGATGCCCGAACCTCCCTGCACCAAGTTTCCCTACCTGCTCCTGACAGGCCGGGGAACCGCGTCGCAATGGCACACGCAGACGCGGACACGCAATTCGGCCACGTTACGCTCGCTCTACCCGGCGGACATTTACGTCGAGATCCACCCGTCGGATGCGGCGCGAGAAGGCATCGCGCCCAACCAATGGTTGATCGTCGAATCACAACGTGGCCGGCTACGCGCCAAGGCCTTCGTAACACGTGCTGTTCGCCAAGGTCAAGTCTTCATTCCGATGCATTACGCGACCACGAACAAATTAACGCACCCGCACTTTGACCCGTACTCGAAACAGCCTTCTTACAAAGACTGTGCAGTGCGAATCCGCTTGGAACCTTAACATCTCAGCTCCACGGCTGCGGTCCAAAAGAGTACCCATGATCACAAAAAACACCGGAACGGTCGTCGTCATCGGCAACGGCATGGTTGGCCATCGGTTTTGCGAAAAGCTGGTCGCCTTTGATGCGTCGCGTCACTATCGTGTGGTGACGTTTTGCGAAGAGCCTCGCGCCGCTTATGACCGTGTCGGGCTGACATCGTTCTTCGCCCATCGCGATGCCGAAAAATTAATGCTGGCAAATCTCGAATGGTATCGCCGCAACGGAATCGACATTCACATCGGGGACCGCGCCAGCCGCATCGACCGCAAAAAAAAGATCGTCCACTCGGACAACGGCAGGTCGATCAGTTACGACCATGTCGTGCTGGCCACAGGATCCTACCCGTTCGTGCCGCCGATTGAGGGCGTGAAACTGCGCGGGGTCTTCGTCTATCGGACGATCGAAGATCTCCAACGGATTATTGCTTACGGCAAGCAGGTCAAGCGCGCTGCGGTGATCGGCGGAGGACTGCTGGGGTTGGAAGCTGCCAAGGCAGCCTATGACCTGGGGCTGGAGACGCACGTGATCGAGTTTGCGCCCCGTTTAATGCCGCGTCAGGTGGACGATGCGGGCTCGCGGTTGCTGGTCCGCGAGATCGAACGGTTGGGTGTCAAAGTCCATCTCAATAAAGCCACCAAGGAGATTCAAGGCGATGGTTGCGTGGAGAGAATGGTCTTCTCCGACGATGAGGTACTGGATGTCGATATGATCATCGTCTCGGCCGGCATTCGTCCCCGGGATGAACTTGCCCGAGACTGCGGCATTGCCGTCGGCGAGCGGGGCGGTGTGATCGTTAATGACATGCTGCAGACCTCGGATCCCGACATCTACGCAATCGGAGAAGTGGCCCTGCATGGCAGCATGATCTACGGCCTGGTCGCGCCAGGATACGAGATGGCCGAGATCGTGGCCGGCAATCTCTGCGATCAGCAATTGTCCTTCACGTGCAGTGACCTGTCCACGAAACTGAAACTGATGGGGGTGGATGTCGCCAGCTTTGGCGACTACGAGGCAGGCCCCGAACGTGCCCAGCCACTTGTTTTCGAGGATCCGTTTGGTGGCATTTACAAAAAACTGCTATTTGATCTGGAGGGCACGCGATTGCTGGGCGGGGTGCTCGTCGGGGACGCCACGGATTACGGCGTCCTGTCGGCGCTGGCCAAGAGCCCAGATCCCCTCCCCTGCCCTCCGGGCGAACTGATCGTCGGCAGCAACGGCGGAGGCGTGGCATTGGGCGCGGATTCGATGTCCGACGATGCCCAAGTCTGTTCCTGCAACAACGTCACCAAGGGTGAGATCTGCGCCGCGGTTCGTGACGGCGATTCCACGACCGTCGGCGACGTCAAAGCATGCACCCAAGCGGGGACAGGGTGCGGCGGATGCTTGCCCTTGGTGACGGATATTCTTAACGCGGAACTGGCCGCTGCCGGCAAAGAGGTCAATACCGACCTGTGTGAACACTTTGCCTACACGCGCCAGGAGCTTTGGGAGATCATTCAGGTCAAACAGATCCGCACCTTCGACGATCTGGTTCGTAGCCACGGTCAAGGGGACGGCTGTGAAGTTTGCAAGCCGGCGGTAGCATCGATTCTGGCGAGCCTCTGGAACGAGCAGATTACCGATCCCGCCCATCAAACGTTGCAAGATACCAATGATCGGTTTCTTGGCAACATCCAACGGGGCGGGTTGTATTCCGTCGTCCCGCGCGTTGCGGGTGGCGAAATCACGCCCGACAAACTCATCACGCTCGGCCAGGTCGCCAAGCGGTTTGGGCTGTACACAAAAATCACCGGTGGCCAGCGGGTCGATCTGTTCGGCGCGCAGATGCAGCAGCTTCCCGAGATTTGGGAG
>JAUIHJ010000864.1 GCA_030432015.1 bacterium | reverse complement strand
GGGAAGCCAGGGCACGTTCTACTACGAGCTGGTTGTTGGGCAGGGTGCTGTTGAACTCTGTCGATATCAGAAGAGCCCCGGCGATGTTCGCCAGAAAGTACCCGCGACCGTGACGCGGGAGGTGCTAAAACGACTGGCGGAGGACTTCGTTGCGGCCGCGTCCTGAGTGGCGCGTTGCCGGTTGCCTGCCACGGCGTCCTTGCGCCCTGGTCCCCGGGCCGCTGATTCCGGTGGTTGCGTTCTGGTGATCGCCCCATTTTTGGGCGGGAATGGGACCCGTCCTGGTTGAGCAAGCGTCATGCGTTAAGATAGACGGGTCAACCAACTACCATACTTCGAGAGCCAGAGTCTATGAGCCACGGATCACGTCCTCCCCAGCAACCGCCTGTCGAACCTTCCTTGGAGCTTGAGTCCGGTTGGCATTGCAGCCACCTGTATTACCGCTTCGATCGCGGCGTGTTGGCACAGCTTTCGCCCGCGGACCTGGCGACCGGCCGTGCGGAAGTGATCGCTGCCCTGGAACCGACCGGCGACCATGCTCCCGCCCGACTGCAAGCCAGCGTGGTCAGCGGGCACAAGGCGGATTTTGGAGTGATGGCGCTGGATGCGAATCCGCTGAAGATCGACGCGCTGAACCAGCGTTTACTCGCCAGCCGTTTGGGATCCGCCCTGATCCCGACCTATTCGTTTGTCTCCGTCACGGAGATTTCGGAATACGTCCCATCGATCGAGCAATATTCGCAACGGCTGATTGACGAAGGCGAAGAGGCTGGGAGCCCGGCTTACAACGCCAAGGTCAAGGCTTACGAGGGTCGGTTGCCGGCCATGAATCGGCAGCGATTGACGCCGGACTTCCCGCCCTACCCGGCGACCTGCTTTTATCCCATGAACAAGAAACGCAAGGTTGTCGAGAACTGGTTTCTGTTGTCATTCGACGAGAGAAACCGCATGATGGCCGAGCATGCCCGCAGTGGAATGGCGTTCGCTGGTAAAGTCTCGCAGTTGATCACCGTGGGTCTGGGCTTCGATGATTGGGAGTGGGGCGTGACGCTCTGGGCACACAACCCGGAATTCTTGAAAGAGATCGTGTACAAAATGCGGTTTGACGAAGCGAGCGCACGGTACGCTGAATTCGGACCGTTCTATACCAGCTACGTCATGTCCGCGACCGAGATGCTCGATCATTGCCGCGTCGGAGTCTGATGGCAAAATTCAAATTTCCTCGGAATCCAGGCACCGATCGCACGAGTCCCTTCGAGGACGAACATGGCGACAATCCGTTCTCAGACGGTACGCCTGCGCCGGCGAAAGTGATCCCTGGCAATCTTTTCTCCGCCCCTGAAGATGGCGAAGGGCGTTCCTACACGCCCGACGATTACGAAGCGGCCCTGGTCCCCAATTCCAACCGCTCCTTGGTGCTTGCCATCATCGGCGTGGTGATGTCGGCCTTAGGGGTTGGCGGAGTTGGACTGGGGATCGCCGGGGTGGGCACCTGGGCGTCACCTCTGTTTGTGGCCTTGCCCGTTCAGTTTGCCGCCCTCGCAACCGCCGCTCCGGCCTGCATTATGGCAACACGCGATCTCCGCGCGATGCGTGCCGGAGCCATGAGCCGTGACAGCCGGAGAAAGTCGCGACTCGCGCTGGTGCTGGGTGTGTGCGGGATCCTGCTGGGGGCGACACCTGTGGTCGCCTATTTTGCCCTGTTGTTTTATGCGGCGTTGTTCAGTTGATGGCGCCGCGGTGGTCGGGTGGTCGCAGCGTTCAGTTCCTACTTCGGCACGTCAATTCGCGGGCTTGGTCTTGGTTGACTCGCCCACCGTCGAGTTTGTGCTCTCTTCCGGCGTGCTCGCGTTCTTGTCCGGATCTTGGTCTTTTGCTTGCTCCTGTCCAGCCTTCTCTGCCGCGTCGGCTTTTTCAGGTGTAGCGGCGCTGGGCTTTGCCTTCGCATCCTTTTCCGGTCGCGGCGTCAGTACCAGACGCACGGGAGTTCCTTTCGCC
>JAUIHJ010000233.1 GCA_030432015.1 bacterium | reverse complement strand
CGGCGTCCTATCTGTAAGTCGAACCGACACATACCGATCAAAAAGAAAAATCGGGAGTGGCCCTACGACCGGAACGAACGGATTAACCCGCAAACTTGGACAACGCCGCAGATTGCCAATCAATAACGCTCGAATTAGCATGAGAGATTGGCTCGACCCTGGAAGACTATTCCGATTGCGCAAGGATTTCCGATGAATGACCGACGGCTGCATTTCTTGCCACTCGTCCTGGCAGTTGGTCTGGTTTGTTGCTCGGTTGGCTGCCGTCAAGCGACCGTCGCCGCTCGGGATCAGGTTACGACCACGCCGGTGCGGGTCGACGTCTTGAGCGCGCACCAGACGACGATGCCAAGGACTTCAACACAGCCGGCGACCGTCCATGCCTTCTATGAAACAGAAGTCTTTGCGAAAACGGCGGGTTATCTGAGCGATTTACGCGTCGACATCGGTTCGGCCGTGAAGGCGGGGGACATCTTGGCCGTGATTGCAATCCCGGAGATGGACAAGCAACGCGAGGCCAAGTTGGCGGTTATTCGACAGTTGGAGGCGGACGAGCGCCGCGCCGCTGCCCAAGTGACCGTTGCCAAGGCAAACGCCGTCTCGTTTCAAGCCAAGCTCAGCAAAGCGATTGCCGAATCCGGCAAAGCGAATGCAGGGCTGGCGGCGGCGCAAGTCGAGCTCGATCGAGCCACCGACCTTGTCGAGCAGCAGGCCATCGCGACGCGAATGAGGTATGAGGCTCGCAAGAAATACGATGCCGCGGCGGCGGAAAAAAAGGCCGCTGAAGCGGCGATTGGCTCGGCGGAAGCGGAATTGCAACTCGCCGAAGCACAACGTGAATCGGTGGCTGCCGACCTGGACGTCACGAAGGCGATGACCGATGTCATGCGGCGTGAGCTCGAAGCGTTGGATGCGTCCATCCGCTATGCGCAGCTTGTCGCGCCCTTTGACGGCATCGTGACGCAACGCAACGTCGACCCAGGCGATCTGGTCCGCAATGCACAAGCTGGCTCGAACCGCGACGGACAACCGTTATTGGTCATCGCGAAGGTCGACCAGGTGCGTGTCCGTGTTGCTGTTCCAGAACGCGATGTCCCCTTGGCGACCGTTGGCGATGCTGCGGAGATCGTGCTACAAGCTTTGCCGGATGAGAAGTTCGCGGGGACGATCTCGCGCGTCGCTGGCGTGCTGGATGAACGGACCCGGACCATGCTGGTTGAGATTGACTTGCCCAACCCCAACGGCGTGTTGCGACCGGGCATGTTCGGCCAGGCCACGATCACGCTGGCTCCGCCTGGCGACACGTTGACGTTGCCAGTCAATGCCGTGCGCTTCGACGAGCAAGGCGGGAGCTATGTCTTTCTGGTCAACCCATCCAGTGAAGTCGAAGTCGCGCCAATCGAAACGGGACTGGATGACGGACAGGATATTGAAGTCACGGCCGGTTTGACCGGCGGCGAGAAAGTCGTGGGCCCAGTTCTGATGAGGCTCAAGGCGGGGCAGGCAGTCGTCGTCAATTGAGTGGTTCGCGTCGTGCGGCATCCGAATCGCGTACACGCTTCGTTTAAGGCGTCCTTCCTGCCAGGGCGGTGATGCTGCTTCGTGATCACACGATGGCTCGCGCTAAGTGTTGGTTCGTTATTCGCAATTGTCCTTTGGGTTAATCGCTCATGTTTCTGATTCGTTTCGCGCTCAAGAACCCGCACGCGGTCGTCGCCTTGACGCTAGGTCTTTGCCTGTTGGGGCTGGCGGTCATGCCGTTGTTCCCGATCGACATCTTGCCGGATTTCAAGAAGCCGGTCGTCGTGAGTTACTTTTCCTATCCGGGGCTGCCGACAGGTGAGATGGAGAAAAGTGTCACGTCGCGCGTCGAGCGGGCGCTGACCTTGGCCGGCGGAATCGAACACCAGGAATCGCGGACGATGCCCGGCGCTTCGATGATCAAAATTTACTTCCATCCCGGCACGAATCCCAGTTCGGCGATGAACGACATCGTCAATCTGGAAGCCAGCGACATGTTTCACCTGCCGCCGGGGATCGAGTTTCCGTTTACGCTGCGCAGCGAACCGGCCAACCTGCCCGTTGTGCTGGCGGCGATTTCGGGCGAGGGGTTGAGTGAAAAAGAGCTCTATACGATCGGCTACTACGCCGTGCGCAATAAGATGGGCGGCTTGAAGGGAGTGCAGATCCCGCATCCGTTCGGCGGCAAGTTTCGGCAGATGATGATTTATGTTGATCCCGTCAAGCTTCAGTCCTTCGGGCTGAGTGCACCCGACGTGGTCACGGCCTTACGCGATTCGAATCTGGTAATGGCCGGTGGAACCGTCAAACTGGGTGACTCCGACTTGCAGGTTCACGCAGTCAACACGTTGCCGTCGACCGACGACATCGACAATGTTCCCATTGCCGTGCGTGACGGTCGGCCGATCTTCATTCGCGACGTTGGCTACGCCAAGGACGACGCCGCGATTCAATACAATATTGTTCGCGTCAATGGCAGCCGCAGCGTGTATTGCCCGCTGTTGCGGGAGCCGGGCGAGAACACGATTGAGGTGGTGGACCGGATCTACGAAGGGATCGCCAGCGAGATTCCCAAGATGAAGAGCCGCGGAGATATTCCCGAGGCGACGGAAGTTACGCTGGTCAGTGATCAGTCATCGTACATTCGCGACGCCATGCGAAACCTTACGTATGAAGTTGGTCTTGGCGCCATCCTGGTGGCCATTGTCGTGGGGGCCTTCCTCCGGCAATTCAAGCCGACGCTGATCATTGTCGCCACCATCCTGTTCTCGATTCTGGTTGGCGCGCTGGTGTTCTTCCTGACGGGATACACGATCAATGTGATGACCCTCGGTGGAATCGCTTTGGCCGTAGGGACCGTGGTCGACGCCGGGATCGTGGTGGTCGAGAACATTGTCCGGCATCTACACATGGGCAAGCCACCTTCGGAAGCGGCCCGGGACGGCGCGGGTGAGGTCGTTGCTCCCGTCCTTTCGGGAACGGTGACGACGCTCGCCGTGTTCCTGCCGGTCATCTTCCTGACGGGGATGATTCGCTTTCTGTTCGAGCCGCTTTCGGTGGCGGCCGCGACGACGATCGGGGCCAGCTTCTTTGTTGCCATGACCGTGGTGCCAGCCTATTGCGCCAAATACCTGCGGTCGCGCGAGGCGAGCCACGACTCCAGTGCCGAATTTGACCACGTTGATCGGCCGCCGACAGGCCTTTACGCGACGTTATTGGGCGGCGCACTACGGCTACGCTGGGTCGTGATCGCGGGAACCGGAGTATTCGTGATCGGGTCGATCTTTATGTTGCCCCATCTCGGCTCCGAACTGTTTCCGAGTGTGGACGCCGGTTCCTTCGAGATTCGGCTCAAGACAATTCCGGGAACACGCTTGGAATCGACCGAAACGCTCGTTGCCGCGATCGAGGAGACCATCAAGGACATCATTCCAGACGACGAAATCGAGGCACTGATCTCGAACATTGGCCTGCCCGTCGGAAAGGGGGCCGGATTTTCAACGATTCTCAGTCCCAACTCGGGCCCCGACACGGCGTTTATCGTCGTCAATCTAGTGCAGGCGGGACGGACGACAAGTTCTGACGAATACGTTGCGCAGCTGCGTCCGCTGCTGGCCGAACGGTTTCCTCGCGAGCAGTTCCTCTTCACCAGTGGAAGCATCGTCAATGCCGCCCTGAATGAAGGCTCGCCTACGCCGATCAATGTCCAGGTTTCCGCCGGTACCGTGGCACAATGTCGTGACGAAGCCGAACGCGTCGTCGAGGCCGTCCGGGCAATACCGGGGACCACCGACGTGCAGATCGCGCAGTCCCTGGATTATCCGCAGCTGGACATTCAAGTGGATCGCACCAAGGCACGCTACCTTGGATTGAGCCAGGAGGATGTCGCTCAGGCGATCCTGACGGGTTACGGTTCGAGCATCGGCTATTCGTCGACGATCTGGGTGGACCCAGAATCGGGCACCGACTTCTTCATGGGCGTTCAATACGAAAACAACGAAGCAAGATCACTCGACGACATTCGCAACATTCCCTTGGCGATTGACGGACCCCATGGCCGCCTGACCATGCCGCTTTCCAATATCGCGACGGTACGTCGTGTCACGATTCCGGCCGAAGTGGCGCATTACAACATTGGTCGCGTGAATGACGTCTATGTCAACGTCACCGGCCGGGACGTGGGGTCGGTTGCGGCCGACGTCGAACGAGTCTTGGCTGGGATGAAGTTTCCGCCTGGCGTCGGGACCACGGTGCGGGGGCCCGCGGCGACGATGAAGGCGGGCGCGAGATCGCTGGGCACGGGAATTGCCGTCGCCACAATCCTGGTCTATCTGGTGATGCTCGCTCAGTTTCGTTCGTTCATCGATCCGCTGATTATCATGCTGGCGGTCCCGTTGGGCTTGACCGGCGTGATTGGAATTCTTTTTCTGACGGAAACCACGCTCAACATTCAGTCGCTGATGGGCACGCTGATGATGATCGGCGTGGTCGTGAACAACAGTATTCTGTTGGTCGAGTTTGCTAACCAACTTCGAGAACGCGGTTATTCCGTTCGCGACGCGGCCCTCGCGGCAGCACGCATTCGCGTCCGACCAATCCTGATGACCTCCGCGACGTTGGTCGCATCAATGTTGCCGTTGTCGATTCACTTTGCGCCGGGCGGCGAGGCCATGGTCCCGCTGGCACGGGCGCTGATTGGTGGGATGCTCGTTTCCACGGTGCTGACACTATTCCTTGTGCCATGCGTCTATACGCTGGTCAAGCGTGAACTTCGTCCTGCCTGAGGTCGGTCCGCGGCGCACCGTCCGCCTACGGCGCGGCGGGTGTCGGTGGGCTTGCGGTGGCTGCCGACGTCGGTGCGGGGGTCACGCGTAATACACGTGAGGCCTGGTACGATCGTCCATGCATGTCGGTCGTCCGGACTCGAATCAAATGAGTTCCGGCGGTCGCCGACGCCGGCAGCGCGGCCTTCCATAAGTGCGTGGAGCCTTTCGGATTCTTGATCACCGTGAACGGCTTCGGCGATTGCGTCGCCAGCCAGGCCGTTTCGGCTTCGAATACGGCCTGCAATCCAGGATCACCCTCCACGACGCGTTTCATCACGGCCCAGTCCGTGTCGCCGACTTGGATCTCGACCTTCGAACGCTCCGAGCCATTAAAAACGTTGACGTACGCTGAGGTCTGGGCGAGCTGATCGACACGCACCACTTCCGGTGCGGTGATCTGCATTTGATAGTCCGCCGAACGACCGGCCGCTTTGAAATCCAATTGGTACTTGGTACCGTCGAACGAAATGATCGAATAGCCGTTGGGTGCGCCGTCCGCCATCGTGGTGTGCGGGATTCCCCGTTCATCCGGCGCTCCCGACCACCAGCTACCGCTGACGGTAACATTAATGATGTGGTGGTGCGGTTGAGGGCCTTCCCAGCCATCGCGCTTGGTAATGAAGCGATGCTCGTGATGATGGGTGTGGCCCGAGACCGAGATGCAAAACGGACGCTGTTCGATCAGCCGATATAGTTCCTGCCGATCGCGGACGTTGACCAGTGGAATGTGCATCAAGAGCATCACCATCTGATTTTCCGGGATTTCCTGAAGATCGTTGCGAATGAACTCCATCTGCTCGGCGCCCAAGCCGCCGCGGTAAGTGCCTTTCTTTCCTTCCTGCGCCACGTACCATTCGATGTCGTCCAACACCAGGCAATGCACCTGCCCGTAATCGAAGGAGTAATAGGCCGGACCGTAGACGCGTTCGAAGGTCTCATCGCTTTGAGCGTCGTTCTTGGCGTCTAAGTTGATGTCGTGGTTGCCGATGACGTTGTACCAGGGGATTCCGATCAACGCGACGGTCTTGTTGAGGGCAGTGAATACATCCAGGTCGTCGAAAACAATATCACCCAGGGTGACGCCGAACGAGGCATCCGCGCCGACCAACTCTTCGACAACATCATGGGCGATGTAGTCCACTTCCTTTTGGTTGCGTGGCTGCGGATCTCCAAACAGAATGGCTCGAAACTGTTCCGGTTCCTGCTGCGGATAGAGCGGGAAATTGATGGCCGCCGGCAGCGGTCCGGTTGGCGCGACTCCGGCGAACTTGGACGGTGGCGAGCCGGCCGGCTTGTGAATGTAGTAGAATCGCGGTAAATGATTTTCGTCCAACGGTGTTCGCCAGCCGCTGGGTTTGATGACAAATACGATGTCATCATCGTCGACTTCCAATTGATATCGGCCCTCTGCGTCGGTCCTTGTGATCTGGCGACCATTGGAGACTCGCATTTTTCCCAGCGTCGGTTCACCCGGCTCAAATCGGCCGTTACCGTTGACGTCGTGAAACACCACGCCGCGTGCGGTTGCCGCCTGGGCAGTTGGCTGCTGGGAGAGGCATAACACAAGGGCGATCAACGGGACAAGAAAAACTTGTATGCGAGAATTCATGGTGTGCTCCGAACCGCGGCGGGTATTTTGCAAGGGGAGGGGAGAGGGCCGTTCTTGTGGGCACTCATTTTGGCGCAGACGCGACGCCATGTCCAGGATGTGGCAACGAGCGAATGCAACTGGCCAACGCTCCTGACGAACTCGACCAACTTCATCTTTTCTTCACGATTGGACCGCATGTCATGTCCGACTTGGCAAAGAAGACCCTTTTGATCACCGGGGCCAGTCGTGGAATCGGAAAAGCGATCGCACTCCGCGCGGCCCGCGACGGCGCCCGCATTTCGGTGGTCGCCAAGACCACGCAACCACACCCGAAGCTGCCCGGAACGGTGCACACCGCCGTGGCGGAAATCGAAGCGGCCGGCGGGCAGGCAATCGCCTGTGTGGCCGATATACGCTACGAAGATGAAGTGCGCGCCGCCGTTGCTGCAACCGTCGCCCAGTTTGGTGGCATTGACATCGTGGTCAACAACGCCAGTGCGATTTCGCTGACCGATACCGCGCAGACCTCGCTCAAACGCTTCGACTTGATGCACCAGGTGAATGTCCGCGGTACGTTTCTGACGTCGCAAACGTGTTTGCCGCATCTTGAGTCGTCGAGCAACCCGCATATTCTCAACATCGCGCCGCCGCTGAACATGGCGCCCGAGTGGTTTGCGCCGCATGTGGCGTACACGATGTCAAAGTACGGAATGAGTATGTGCGTGCTCGGCATGGCGGAGGAGTTTCGCGAGCGGGGTATTGCGGTCAACGCCTTGTGGCCGCGCACGGCGATCGCCACGGCGGCCGTGGCGAATCTTCTCGGTGGCGAACAGGCTCTGAAGTGCTGCCGCCAACCAGAGATCATGGCCGACGCGGCGCACGCCATTCTGGTGCGTTCAAGTCGCGACTGCACCGGAAGATTTCTGATCGACGAGGAAGTCTTGCGTGCCGAGGGACGGACGGACTTTTCGTCGTACGCAGACGTCGACGATGATGCACTGTTGCCGGATTTCTTCCTCTGACCTACTTCATGTGCAGCTTAAAAAAATCCAGCGCAGGCTCAAAAGCAAAGGCATGACCACCGGGCGATATTGTCAACTGCGGCGGCGCACCGCCAGCTTGCCGATAGATTGGTTCGATCAATTTTCGGCAGCGCTCGGCTTCCTGGGGCGTAAAGCCATCCGCCGAGCCATTGGCAAGATGCAACGGGCGAGGTGCAACCAGCAATGCCAATTCTGGTAAATCAAATTCTGGCAGCAGGCCTGGAATCGCGCCACACGCGCAATGGCGATTTCTGTCCTGAATGAAACTGACTCGCATGCTGCCAAAGATGCCCTGTACGCTGGCCGCGGCAATTCGCGGCTCCATTGCAGCGGCGCTCAGCGCCAGCAGACCGCCGGTCGAGACTCCTGTTACGCCAACGCGATTCACATCCACACGTGGGTCCGCGAAAACCTGGTCCAGCAGGATTCTCTGATGCGCAAACAACAGGCTGTACCAGCCGTAGCCCTCCAGGCGGAGCACGCGGTCGAGATCCAGATGCGAATCCTGGCCTGGCTCCATACCGATATTTTCCATGGCAAACACCAGGTATCCTGCTTGCGCGAACTTGGCCGCACACGCATGTTGATAACTTTCATGCTCGTCGAGAATCTGGCTCACCTTGCCGTGTCCCATGAAGCAGACAACTGTCCCGAACGGGCGGGCCGCGGCGGCGACCGGCTCGATTCGAAAGAAACGAAACAACCGCGCGCCATGGTGCTTGACGTGAAATTCTTGCTGGCGGAACGCAGCGGTTGAATTCACTGGACCAGCGACAACGTCGAGCGGGCCGGTGTAAGGATAGTGGAAACGATCGACAAAGCGTTGGCGATGTTGACGCTGCCAGTTGCCGATTTCCTCGACGGATGTAAATTTCGGCACCTGCAACGGCTGGATCCGCGCGGCCGCGTTGAGATGCGAATAACGTTCAATGATCGGCTTGGTTGCTGATACGAGGCCCGCTTGAAAGTCCGGGATGCGTTTTGCCGTTTCAAGATCGACAATACCCAGGCAGAGCCACCAGGGCGGAAGCCCTCCCAGCTTCTGGCCCGCCGCGTACTCGCGAAAAAAGATCGTCGCGCGGTGCGGTTCGCCATGGGTCTCCGGGTTGCTGGTCCCGCGATAGGCGTTTGCTCGCCAGCGATGCCAGCCGTGCTCGACAGCGGGTCGTCCATCTTCAAACGTCCAATTGCCGCTGTCATTGTATTCGAATGCGGCGAAGACAACTGTTGGCTCCTTGAATCGCCAAATGATTTGGTTCCCTCGGCCGCCGTCAAATGCATAGCGAGGCATCCCACCAAGCTCCGGCGGCAACTCCAGCATGGTGTAATCGCGATTCAGGAATGTGCGACTGCCGACGCAGGATTCGCGCGGCTCGAGTCGCGTGGCGTTGACCGGATCGAGCAACCGGTTCAGCGTCCGCTCTGGGAGCGTGCCGTCGGCGAGTCGCTGTAGCGATTCCCTTTGCCGCTGGGGATGATCCGACGAAAGCGAATCGGGTTGGTAGACCAGCAACGCCCGGGTCTCATCCAATCCGCCTGTGGTGCCGTTGAGGTGAAGGTGTTTGCCTGTCGCGCGAACGCGTTCCGCTGGTTCGACGCTCTCGGCCAGCCACCGCGGCCAGAGGCGAATGCAATCCACGCCCGCGTCGGAAAATGCTTCAATGTCGTCCACAGCCGGAATCAGAGCCAGCTGTTTGGCCTCGGCCAGCAGCGTGCGGAATCGCCTGGCCTGCGCGACGCTGCGGACGCCGATGATGGTCCGCTGGGGTTGTCCAGACTTGCGAATGATCGCCGCAACCTGCCGATCGTATGCGTCGCCCTGCTCCTTCAAGTCCAGCAAGAGGTCGATCTTGCCGCGGCAGAACTCGGCCGCCTCCTGCAACGAGGGAATTTGTTCACCCTGGTACGCGGCGTCAAACCACGAGCCAGCGTCAAGCCGTTGAAGCTGAGCGAGCGTCAGCGCGGTGGCCGGTCCCCGACCATTGGTGGTGCGATCCAGCGTCGCATCGTGGAGTATGAATAACTGACCATCGCGACTTGTGCGTACGTCAACTTCGACTGCGGTTGCCCCAACCTCGATGGCTCGACGTATTGCCGCGAGCGTGCATTCAGGTCGTTCGGCGCTGGCACCACGATGGGCAATGATCTGGGTTACCTTGGCCACGACCGGTGCGTCGATTGGCTCGGCAGCCTTCAGGTTTGCTGCCACGAGGCACCCGAGAAACGCGGCTATCAATCGTGTTTGGTTCATCCCAATCGTGCTCGTGATTTTGTAGATCGGCAGACGTCGACTGGCAACGTAAGCAACGCGAATCAACGTACCGTACGCGGAAACGGCCCACAACCGACCTGAGTTCTCGTCGTCCGTCTCCGGCCGCCGCTGTGCGGCCTGCAGGCTCATGTTCCGGTTTACCATGAGGGTGGCACACGAGGCTCGTCCCCTGCCGCCCTGCGCGCTGCATGGACGCAACGTCAAGACGGACGCGTCGCGTTACTATCTCTTCCGCGCTTTCCGGAACTGGAGTCGGTTGAAAACGCGAAAATCGCGACTTCAAAACCGGTCAACGAGGGGCTGGCTGGCTGGGGGCGGGTGGGGGCGGGTGGCCTTCCGGCGGCTACGGTTATAGGTTGGTGATACCGCCGGCCGTGGTACCGAGCGAACCCGCAAACAGACAGACTGGGCGCATCATGACCGAATTTCTCGTCGAAGGGCAGCTCGATCTTGTGGTCGTTCGCAAGCATCTGAACGAATTAAAATTCATGCAGGGTGTGCGACGGCTTGGTGTCGGTGTCGTCCCGGACCTGTTTGTCGATCAATCGCCGGCGGAAATCGCCACTGGCATTCAACGGATTCGTCAACAACTTGCCGACCATGACCTCATGTTGGAGCAGTCGTCCGATGATCCTCCGCAATTGTTCGTTGTCCAACAGCTCACGCATCGCCCCACCGACGCAGACTCGATGGCCCGCGCGATGCAGTGGGTATCTCGTATTACGACGGTCGCGCTGGAAATGGTCGTTCCGGTGGTCCTCGGCACGTGGCTCGACAATCGCCTCGACACCAACTTCTTGGTCGTGGCCGGGCTGTTAATCGGTGTGCCATTGGGGCTGTGGCATTTGATCCAGTTGACCAAGGTGTAGCCCGCAGCGTCTAAAGTGGCAGGTTCATGATCAATGTGCCATGGTGGCGGATAAGCTGGTAGGTTTCGCCGTTGTCGGTACC
>JAUIHJ010000232.1 GCA_030432015.1 bacterium | reverse complement strand
CGACAACTGGGGGTCGCGCCGCCGGAATTTGTCGCATCAGGTGACCCGACCCCGAGGACGCAGCGTGACCTGAGCTCAAAGCGAATTCGAAACGCCCGGATGACAGCAGACCTGTTGCCCAGCCTGCAATATCCAAGTTACCAGGAAGGGTTGGCGCACGTTGTTCAGTTGGCCGGCGGCAACCGCAGCGAACGAACGCGCGGTTGAACTGCCTGGTCGCGGTGCGTACGTCGGCAAGTCGCACCGGTGAGCCGTCGGGAAATTCCTGTTTCGGGCTGTGGACCTGGGGATAAGGCCGGCTTGCCGCTGTGGCGGTTGAAGAAGCTCGGGATGCTTCGGTACACTTGGCTGTGAGACGATCGTCGCTCTTAGATTCCAGGGTCGATTTCGTCGATGGTTGCCGCTGCGGCCACCGCAGGCGCGGATTACCGTGTCTCCACCTTTCTCGAACAAACGGATGGGTCTGGCATGTTGCCGCGAAAAGAGTTGTTTCCCAATGTCATCGAGATCAACCATCAGGCAGGTCAGATTTTGGGCTGCAATGTGTACCTGGTGTTTGATCGGGATGCCTGGATTCTGATTGACATTGGCTATGAAGATACGGTCGAAGAGATCGTTGAAATGATTCGCGAGCTGGATTTTCCGCTATCGCAATGCCAGACATTGATCGCCACCCATGCCGATGTCGATCACGTGCAGGGGCTCAGCAAGGCGAAACAACTGATCCGCTCGACGGTCACCGCCCACCCGCTCGCGGCCAAGCCCTTGCAGGACGGTGATCGGCTGGTGACGTTTGCTGAGATCCAAGCCCAGGGGATCGATATGGAGATGCCCAAGGTTAAGGTCGACCATTTGGTGGAAGACGGCGATGTGATCAAGGTTGGTGACATCGAACTGGAGGTCTGGCTGACGCCGGGACATACCGACAGTCAGCTTTCGTTCCGTCTTCGCGATCTGCTCTTCAGCGGCGACAATATCTACCGCGATGGCTGCGTCGGTGCGATCGACGCGCACCACGGCAGCAACCTGCCGCAGTTTGTGGCGTCATTGAGGAGGATTCGCGATAGCGATGTGCAGTGGTTGCTCCCCAGCCACGGTCCCATTTTCCGCAAGGACAACCAACTGTTGGATCGGACGATCGAGCGTCTGGAAGGCTACCTCCACATGGCCGATTTCGGGACCTGTGCCGTTGACTGGCCCTTGATGGATGAATGGGAGAAAGAACTGGCCGACGGCAAACTGCCGGAATAGGCGGCCAGCGCCGTGACCGACCGGGAAGACGAATCCGAGCCTTAACTGCCGGATCGGGCCGCATGAGCCGGCGGCCGGCGTTGGGCCGCTGCGGGATGTACCGGTTTTGGCGGATATTCCTTCAATGCGGATCGTGTCGCAAGCCGATGGGTAAGAATAGACCCAACCGCCACGGCGAACCGCGTGCGCGCGCTCCGTGACGACCAGCGACACAGACAAAAAATCTTAGGGGGACGAACCATGCGTCATGGAATTTGGACGCTTCTCGGCATTCTGGCCCTTGTCCTGTTTTTCCAGGCTGAGGATGCGCAAGCACAGCAGCAGCAAGCATATGGCCGTACCTGGGGTAACGCCTACGGCTCCCACGATTGGGAACGGTTTTACCACTATCCCTACGTGTACTACCCGCAGAATTATTGGGGTAACGAATACTACCGTAGCGCCGAAAGCTTGTACCACCGGTACCCACAGGAAATGCGCATCCCGGTGTACAACAAGGACTGGCACAACTATTACCCCGAAGGCCAGCGGTACCACTGGGGCCATCACTTCATCTTGGACACATTCTAGTCGCGGGCGGTCCGAGATCTGCGGTGAGGAAAACACCGGGTCGGCGTGCATCGGCAACAACTGATCACGCCGGCGCCGGGGATGAAGGCCAACCCATCTTGCCGAATTGATAATAAATCTCGGTCGCCTTGTGGAGCTGATCGATTTCCACCCACTCGTCGCAGGTGTGGGCTTGGTCAATGCTGCCCGGCCCGAAAACGACGGTGGGAGCACCGATCTCGTCAAAGGCGGGTGCATCGGTCCCGTAAGGCACACCAATGTTGCGTCCGCCACCCCCTTGGGCCCGGGCGACTTCGCCTAACCGCGAGGCAAGGTCTGCATTGCGCCCAATGTCTAAGCCGTTCGAGGCGATATACGGCGGATCGTGGATGACCAGCGGATCGCCGGCGGTCTCCTGTGCGATGAAGTCGACCACTTGTTGGTAGGCTTGCCTGGCGTCTTCGCCGGGGATCACACGCCGATCAATCTCGATCGTGCATTGATCCGGAACCGTATTCACGCTGATCCCGCCTTGAATGACACCCACGCTAAGGGTCGGACCGCCGACTAACGGATGGTCGCCCAACGTGGGCGCCACATCCTTTGCGTAGCGTTCGATCGCCGCGAGTACGCGGGCCATTCGATAGAAGGCGTTGTCGCCCAAATGCGGCATGGAACTGTGGGCTGCCTTGCCCTGCGTATGGCAACACCATCGTGCGACCCCTTTGTGGGCGACGACAACATCCAATAGCGTCGGTTCGGCCACGATGACGGCGTTGGGCAAAGCGGGCATGGCCGGCGCGTCGCCCGAAGCCCATCCGCGGGCCATCGCGGTGGCGCCGGCGTAGCCATATTCTTCATTCACCGTGCACGCCATCACCACCGTCGGCATTCCTGCCGGACGTTCTTCGGCCAGACGTGCGAGGGCAGTCAACATGCAGGCCATGCCCCCTTTGATGTCGCAGGCGCCGCGGCCATAAACGCGACCAGCGCGGGTTTCCGGCTCCCACGGGCTAATCGTCATGCCTTCGACCGGGACCGTGTCTTGATGCGCTTCAAAGACAGTGACGCCGGCGGCTGGATCGCCTTCAAGTCGAGCGACGATGTTGGTGCGGAGCGGCGCGACCTCCTGCATGAAATAGGGCAGGCCCATCTCTTGAAACACGGCTGCCAGCTTTTCCGTCATCGCATATTCCATGTATTCGGCGCCAGAAACATCCCGACCCATCGGGTTCACGCTGGGGATTCGAACAAGATCAGACAGCAGTTGAACCACATCAAGCGGCATTTTTCGGCTCCTTTGGGACGCGAGCGGGGCGAATTTTCAGTCGCATTATCGTTGTTTCGAAGAGTTTTGGAAATGTGCGACCGGATTGTTGCTTTTCCCGTCGGTCGTGCGACAATGAGCACTGCGGTCGGGTTTACCCGACCTGCCATGCCCTTCGTAGGTTCCTGCCCCACCTACGGAGGGCTGTTTCTTTGCGCTTGCCGCGTCTTCCCGTCCCGGTCGATGCGCCTGAACGACGGTGATTTCAGGTTCGACGCCGGGCTGGGGTGGTCCGCTGCCGAATCGGAGTCGAGGCCGTTGGGTTTAAGCGGCGAATTTCGGCAGGCGGCGGAGCGGGCGAGCGCCGTCCTTCTGACGCCAAAAGTTGCGGCCAGCGGTACCATGGCCGCGATTTGAGTCTGGTTGACCATAATAGGTCACAGAGATTACCATGCTGCGAAGCTCGGCGGGTCGGTCGGGTCTTATTTTTGTCGTACATTGTGATATTATTCACAATGTTCCGATCGTTGCCGTTAACATTTGTCGTACCAAAGTCTTATGGAAACGTTGTTACTGCCGATTCTGCTCTTCATGCTGTGTGCGCTGCTGTTGACTGTCGGCATGTTGGCGGCAGGCAGTCTCTTAGGGCCCAAGCGAAATAGTTCGGTCAAGGAGATGCCGTACGAGAGCGGGATGGATCCGGCGCACGATGCGCGTCGTCGCTTTGACGTTCGCTTTCACCTGGTGGCGATCGCGTTTCTGGTTTTTGACGTCGAAGTCCTGTTCTTGTACCCGTGGGCTGTCGCCAACACGAATCCGGCCGGTTTGTCGTCGTTGATCGGTCTAAATCAGCAGTTGGTCTTTGCCGAGGTCATGGTTTTTGTCGTCTTATTGACGGTTGGATTTGTTTACGCATGGCGCAGGGGAGTATTCCAATGGCGATAGAAGAGTTGCCAGAAAACGTCGTCGTGAGCAAACTCGACGAACTTGCGAGTTGGTGTCGGAAGAACAGCCTGTGGCCGATGCCATTTGCGACCGCGTGTTGCGGCATCGAATTGATGGCGACCGGCGCCAGTCGCCACGATCTGGCGCGATTCGGTGCCGAAGTGTTTCGGTTCAGTCCGCGTCAGTGCGATCTCATGATTGTGGCTGGCCGGGTGGTCATGAAGATGCTGCCCGTATTGCAGCGGATCTGGCAACAGATGCATGAGCCGAAGTGGTGCATTTCAATGGGCGCCTGTGCGTCGACGGGCGGCGTGTTCGACACGTATAGCGTGGTCCAGGGGATTGACCGGTTCATTCCGGTGGACATGTACATTCCGGGCTGCCCGCCACGTCCCGAGCAATTGATTCAGGGCATCATCGACTTGCAAGATAAGATCCAATTGGAAGGGACGGTCGGCGGTCGTGAATTTGATTTGCGGGCCCGCCAGCAGCGAAAACGCTCGTTAGTCGAATTGCCAATCGTTAAGACCTCCGGTTTGATCCTCCCTCGCTAACCATCCAGCCCATAATCAAGGAAGTTGACATGGCGGTTCGCCCGGAGGTCATCGCAGCACTGGAATCGCAGTTTGCGGGCATTGCGCCCAGCGAATTTCGCGGGCAGACGCGAGTGACGGTGCCAGCCGCCCAGTTGCTGGATGTCCTCACGACGCTCAAGCAGACGCACGACTTTGACCTGCTGGTTGATGTGACCTGCGTGGACTACCTCAACTATCGGGACGCAACCAACCGCTTTGGGGTCGCTTATTTGCTCGCCAACACCACAACGGCCGAACGGCTCACGATTCGCGTGATGCTGGACGAGCCCAACCCTGCGGTGTCCTCGGTGGTTTCGCTATGGGAAGGCGCAAATTGGCTTGAGCGTGAAGTCTGGGACATGTTCGGGATCCATTTTGAGGGGCACCCGGATTTGCGTCGGATTCTGTTGCCCGACGAGTTCACGGCCCACCCGCTACGGAAGGACTATCCACTTCAGGGTCGCGGCGAGCGACATAATTTCCCGGTGCTCACACGAGGCGAAGGCTAGGTTCGCGCCTGGTCGACCAGAGGATTCTCTTTCCCATGCCACTTACACTCGCTGATGCTGCCGCGGACGCCGAAGGCGCACAGGATTACTTGTGGACGCTCAATTTTGGCCCGCAACATCCGGCCACGCACACGACATTGCGGTTGATTTTGAAACTGGATGGCGAGCGGATTGTGGATGCGATTCCGGACCTCGGATATCTCCATTCCGGGTTCGAGAAACTTGGCGAACACCTGGACTACAATCAGTACGTCACGGTGACCGATCGAATGAATTACATTTCGCCCATGGCCAACAATGTGGCCTGGCACCATTCGGTGGAGACGCTGCTGGGCATCGAACTCACGCCACGCTGTAAATATATCCGGACGATCATCGCCGAGCTTGCTCGAATTAGCGATCACCTGCTTTCGACGGGGGCGATCGGGTTGGACGTGGGGGCGTTTACGTTTTTCCTGTATGCGTTTTACCAGCGCGAAAAAATCTACGACATCTTCGAATCACTCTGCGGCGCCCGCTTTACCAACAGCTACACGCGGGTCGGTGGCGTCATGCACGATATAACGCCGATCACGATCACGAAGATTCGTGAATTCGTCAACGATTTTCCCAGGACGATCGATGACATGGAGCGGCTGCTCAATCGCAATCGGATCTTCGTCGACCGCACGAAGGATGTCGGCTTGCTGTCCAAGGAAGCCGCCATCAATCGCAGTTGTTCGGGGCCGGTTGCCCGTGCCAGCGGCGTGGCACGCGACCTCCGCAAGGACGAACCATACCTCGCCTACGAGGACTTTGATTTTCAGGTCTGCTGTTCGACGGCCGGTGACTGTTTCGCACGCTACTACGTCCGCATGGCCGAAATGCGCGAGAGCTTGAAGATTGTCGCGCAAGCGGTGGAGAACATTCCCGCCGGACCGGTTAACGTGGGGCTTGACGAGCGGACGACGTTGCCTAGCAAGCAGCAGGTCTACCAGACGATCGAAGGAACGATTACGCACTTCGAATTGGTGATGGCGAATCGGGGATTCGAAGTTCCACAGGAAGAGACCTATGCCGCGGTGGAGGCGCCCAACGGCGAGTTGGGATTCTATCTCGTCGGCGATGGCAGTGATGTTGCCTATCGCGCCCGTTGTCGCCCCCCGTCGTTCATTCATTTTGCGACCTTTCCGGATTTGATTCGTGGCCACACGCTGAGCGACGTGGTGGCAGTCCTGGGAAGTTTGAACATTATCGCGGCGGAATTGGATCGCTAAGAACATGACCACGGCTGAACGTATCCTGACCGACGAAATGATCGATGCCATCAAGGCCTTCATTCCTCGTTACCCGTCCAAGCAAGCGGTCACGCTGCCGGCGTTGCATGTCGTGAACGACCGCTTGCGTCACGTCCCGCTGCAGGCGGTGGTGGAGATCGCGGAGATCCTTGACCTGGCCCCAGCGCAGGTCCAGGACACGTTGACGTTTTACGGCTTTTTCAAGCAAGACAAGCCGCACGGCGAAGTGCGTGCTTGGGTGTGCCGCTCGATCAGTTGCCATTTGCGAGACGCCGATGCACTGCTGGAACACATGTGTCAGAAGGCTGGGATTCGTCCTGGCGAGACAACCGCCAACGGAAGGCTGACCCTTGAGTTCGGTGAATGTCTTGGTGCGTGCGAACACGCGCCCTGTATGTTGGCCGGCGAGACGCTGCACACGTCGCTAACAACCGAAGAGGCCGATGCATTCTTAGAGGACTTAGCCTAGCCAGGCATGATCCTTCCCCGTTCAGCCTTCACCCTCACGCGCCAACCGCCCCCAGAAGAGTTTCCTCTGTGTCCGACTTTCAACCGATCCTGCTGGCGAATATCGCAATCGAGAATAGTCATACCCGTGCGGTATACGAATCGACGGGCGGCTATGCAGCCCTGCGCAAAGTCTTCGCAGAGATGTCGAAGGCGGACCTGATCGAATTGGTGAAAGCCAGCGGACTGCGGGGACGCGGAGGCGCAGGTTTTCCCACCGGATTGAAATGGACGTTTCTCCCCAAAGAGCATCCAGGGCCCATCTACTTTTGCCTGAATGCCGATGAGAGTGAGCCGGGCACGTTCAACAACCGGATTCTTATGGAGGAAGATCCACATCAGGTAATTGAAGGGCTGATCTTAAGTTGCTTTGCGACCAATACCACGACCGCCTACTTCTACATGCGGTACGAATATCCGTTGGCCTGGAAACGTGTTCAGGCAGCGGTCGACGAGTGTTACGAGGCGGGTTACCTGGGCAAGAACATTCTGGGTAGCGGCTACGATTTGGATATCTTTTTGCATCGTGGTGCCGCAGCCTACATCTGTGGCGAGGAGACGGGCCTGATCGAGAGCCTCGAAGGCAAACGCGCCTGGCCGCGAATCAAGCCGCCATTTCCGGCGGTGGAAGGGGTTTTTCACAAGCCGACGGTCGTGAACAATGTCGAGACCGCCGCCTGTGTGCGTCATATCGCCGAACGGGGTGCCGATTGGTTTCGTTCGATGGGCGTGCCGCCCGATCCGGAGAATCCGCGTGACCCCGGTAGCTTCGGACCCAAGCTGTATTGCTTGAGCGGCCATGTCGAAAAACCGGGGTGCTACGAAGCGCCACTCGGGATCACCGTCAACGAGTTGATCGAGAAATTTGGTGGCGGCATCTGGAAGGGGCGCAAGGCCAAGGCGGCGATTCCCGGTGGCATCAGCATGGGCCTGCTAACCGCCGAAGAATTCGATTGCCCGCTCGATTTTGCCGGGCCGGGGCGATACCAGTGCTTGGGGTTGGGAACGGCGGCGGTTGTCGTCATGGACGAAACCGTTTCGATGGTTGATTTTCTGCTCAACAGCAGCCAGTTCTTTGCGCACGAAAGTTGCGGGCAATGCACGCCGTGTCGTGAGGGCACATCCTGGGCGCTCAAGATCATGCAACGCATCAAGGCGGGGCGGGGCCGGCTGATCGACCTCGACCTCCTCTTGGAGATCGGCGACAACATCGGCATCATTCCCGGGACCACCATTTGCGGTCTGGCCGATGGCGCGGCCTGGCCGTTGAAGAACGGGATTCGCAAATTTCGCGAAGAATTCGAGACCTATATCAAACAAACCAACCCCAGCGGGTTTGCGGAAACCGAACCGGTACCCGCCCTGGAGATGATCGGTGTGCATTGACCGAACGAGCCGGAGCCCGTCGGTCCCGTGTCCACCGGGAATTCAGCGGTGGTCGTCCGACAGCAACGGCAGGGTGCGATGCCTCCATTCAGACGCCGCAACGCGTAAGGACGATTCATGGGAACAGTAACCGTAGACGGACAAGAGATCGAACTGCACGAAGGTGAACGCCTCAACGGCATCGAGGCCGCGGCACGCGCCGGCGTGGAGATTCCGCATTACTGTTGGCACGCAGGGTTGTCGGTGGTTGCCAGTTGCAGAATGTGCCTGGTCGAATCGGGACGCAAGACGCCGGAAGGCGACGTTCAGATGATCCCCAAATTGGTGCCCGCGTGTCAGACGCCGGCGACCGATGGGACCGTGTTTGTCACCAAGAGCGAAAAAGTCGTCAACGCACGGGCGATGGTCGAAGAGGACCTGCTGATTCGACATCCCGTGGATTGCCCGATCTGTGACAAGGCGGGTGAGTGCCATTTGCAAGACTACCACTTCGAACACGGTCGCGATCAGCGCCGTGCGGACATCAAGCCGTTCACGAGCCGCCGGCGTGAGTTGGGCGACACGGTGACGCTGTTCGTCGATCGCTGCGTGATGTGCACACGTTGCGTTCGGTTTACACGAGAGATTTCAGGGACCAGCGAACTGTTTGTGGCCAATCGCGGTGCGCACGAGGAGATCGAAGTCTTCCCCGGCTTTCCGCTCGACAATAAAATGTCCGGCAACGTCGTCGACCTCTGCCCGGTCGGCGCATTGGGTGACCGTGACTTCCTTTACCAGCAACGCGTCTGGTTCATGAAAGCGCACGACAACGTTTGCACGGGCTGTTCGACCGGCTGCGCCATTAAGGTGGAAGAAAACCAGGATCACGTGTACCGGGTCAAGCCGCGTGAGAATCCCCATGTCAATCAATGGTGGATGTGCGACGAGGGACGTTACGGTCTAAGCCATATCCATGATCCGCGACGGCTGACGGAACCGAAACGGCGTGACGGCGACGAATTCGTTAACATCCAATGGACGGAGCTGCCCGGGCAACTCGACGCGTCACTGCGGAGTGCGACACGCGTGGCGGCAGTTCTGTCACCTCACCTGACGGTCGAAGAAGCGTACCTCCTGGCGACGTATGTGCGGCAGGTCGATGCGGATGCCGTGCTCGCCGTGGGACCGGTCCCGGTGCAGGGTGAGGACGAGTCGTTCCCGAATGGATTTACCATTCGCGCCGAAAAATGCCCCAACCGAAACGGCGTGGAAGCGATCGTCTCGCAGCTGGGCGGCACGTTTCTAGCCTGGGAAGATTTCTTGGTTCGGCTCGACCAAGGCGATCTTGACGCTGTATGGATAACCGGCGGATATAAGAGCGACTGGATTGACGACGCCACCGCCGCTCGGTTTTCATCGGTTGCCACGCTGATTGTGCAGGATCTGTTTGCCTCGCCTTTGTGGCAGCGGGCGACGTATCAATTGCCCGGTGCCTCCTTTGCGGAACGCGAGGGTTCCTACGTCAACCACGCCGACCGGCTGCAGTCGTTCCGCTGGGCTGTCCGTCCACCCGCCGGTGTGATGGTGGAAGGGCAACTCTACTGGCGCCTGCTGGAACGGACTGGTCTGTATGATGCGCGAGCCGTCTTGGCCGAAGCAGCGCGGGCGCTGGCCTACTTCAGTGTTGCCGGAGGCGAGATTCCCGAGCATGGCGTGGACTTGAAAGCAAACCAGATGGCCGGGGTGTAACGACGCGACCTTGTCCGCCGCAGCAGGCGGGTGTGCCGCATCGCGGGTTGGTCCGAGCGTGGTGCGACGACTTCGGTGAAAAAGTAACGGCGAGACCGGGCTTGAACCTGGCACAAGAAAAACATGATTGAAGCACTGATCAAAATCGCGATTCTGCTCGGCGGTCTCATGACCGCGGCGGCCTATTTCGTGTTGCTTGAACGGCGGATGGCTGCGTGGATCCAGGATCGCGTGGGCCCCAACCGGGTTGGCATTCCGCTGACCAAGATCCGCATGTTCGGTTTGGGGCAGCCGTTGGCTGACGGTGTGAAATTTATCATGAAGGAAGAGTACACGCCGGCGCACGTCGACAAACGGCTGTACGTGCTGGCGCCAATCGTAATCCTGGTGGCGGCGTTGGCCACATTCGCCGTGATCCCATTCGGCAGCATGATCCCGCCGACGCTGTTCGGATATACGTTGTCGGAAACGCCGATCGATCTGGTGGTCGCACCGGGCGCAAGCGTTGGGATGATCTACGTGTTTGCCCTCTCCAGCATCGCCGTGTACGGCGTGATTTTGGGTGGTTGGGCCAGCAACAATAAGTACAGTTTTCTGGGTGGCTTGCGATCGAGCGCCCAATTGATCGCGTACGAACTGCCGTTGGGGCTCGGCTTGCTGGGCGTAGTGCTGGCGTCTGGATCGATGGATCTGGGGGTGATCATCGGCAGCCAGGCGAGCACC
>JAUIHJ010000231.1 GCA_030432015.1 bacterium | reverse complement strand
TGTCTACCTGCCGATTGATCAGGCGTTGGTCGCACTGCAACACGCCTTTGTCGCGCGCTGCGAACAGGACATGGACGTGACGCTACCCGCGTATACGCACCTGCAACGCGCCCAGCCTGTCCTCGCGCCGCATTACTGGCTCGCCTATTGCGAAAAACTCCAGCGCGACCGGGATCGGTTGCGCGATTGTCGCCGGCGGGTCAACATCTGCACGCTGGGCACGGCAGCCGTTGCCGGCACGACGCTTCCCATCGATCGCGAAGATGTCGCGGACCGGCTCGAATTCGAGTCGATCTCCGCCAATAGTATCGACTCGTCAAGTGACCGGGATTTCGTCCTGGAAACGGCTTTTTGCCTGACGATGATCGCCGAGCATCTGAGCACCTGGGCGGAAGAATGGATCCTGTGGTCGACGGTCGAATTCAGCTTTATCAAGCTGCCGCACGAATTCTGCACCGGCTCGTCGATTATGCCGCAAAAGATCAATCCTGATGTGCTAGAGTTGATTCGCGGCAAGACCGGTCGCGTCATCGGCAACCTGCAGACCCTATTGGTGCTGGTGAAAGGTCTCCCCCTGGCCTACAACCGCGACCTCCAGGAGGACAAGCCAGCGCTGTTCGACGCGGTGGATACCGTGATCGCGTGCCTGAACCTGGCCGCGCCCATGGTGGAAGGCGCGGAACTGCGGCGCGAGTCGATCCTGGCTCGCCTCGAACACGGTTACCTGGATGCCACGACCTTGATGGAACATTTGATCGGGTGTGGCGTCCCCCATCGCAACGCGCACCATCTGGTTGGCGACCTCGTGCGCCAGGCAACCGACCTGGGCGTCCCGTTGGCGGGACTTCCGGCAGACGTTTTCGAGGCAGCACATACCGGACTGAGTAACAATGTCTACGACGTTCTGGGCGTCGACAAGGCGATCCAGGCATTTTGCAGCTACGGCTCAACAGCACCCGCCGAAGTTGCCAACCAGGTCACCCTATGGAGAGAGCGACTTTCAATCACCGAGGACTCTTCCGCATAACGTCACGATGTGCATCCCCGAGAACTCACCTATGACGACCCTGATCTCGACGACTCGCACCATTTGCCTGCTGACCCTCTGCGTTCTGGTGATGCCACGCACCGTTTCCGCCCAGGATCCGTTTGGAGACCCGTTTGGGGGTGGTGCACCCGCAGCCGCACCGGCTGCGGCCGGCGGCGGCACCGATCCGGCAGCAGCGGAGGAAGAAGTCGATCCACTGGTCAAGAGCGTGGTCGACGCCCAGCCCACGTCGCCCGTCGATCTGCTCCGCTCGATCGAGGTTCTGTTGGACTACGGGCGACCGGATGTCGCCAAGAAACTGCTCGATCAGCTCAACGCGCTAACCCTGACGCCGGACCAATTGGTCGAACTTCACACCCGTTTTCGCTCGGCGCTTTTCTTCAGGATCGCACGCGATTCAAGCCTCGGCCCGGCCGGCCCGGCGTTCGCCAAGAACGTCCAGGACGCGGCCCAGCGGGCGGCCCAAGACAGCGGGCGGCTGGCAACTCTGATCGGCCAGCTTTCCGACCCCGACGCCGCGCAGCGACACACCGCACTGGTCGATCTTCGCGATGCCCGCGAGGCTGGCGTTAATGCGCTGATCCAGGTGCTGGGCGATGCGGGGCGCTCCGCCGAGCACCGCACGGTACGCGACGCGCTGGTGTCGATCTTGACGCCGCCGGCCGACGTGCAGTTCCGGAATGACTCCTTACCGTTGACAGAGCTGCTGATCAGCGCCGCGACCACGTCGGATCCGGCGCTGCAGGTCCAAGTGATGGCCGTTCTGGGACGCTTGGCGGCGCGCGAGGCGACGCCCCTGCTGGTCCGCCCGGCAATCGCTGCGGCAACTCCAGCCCAAGTCCAGCGAGTTGCCCGCCAGGCCCTGTTGAATATTTTGGGGGCCCTCCCGACCCAGCACGAAGCGGAGATCTACCTCGAACGTCGAGCCCGCAGGTACCTGGCGGATCAACGAGCTGCATCCAACGGAAGCCGGCTCACCACGACCATTTGGGCCTGGGACGAGACCAATCGCGTCGCGACGCTGCGCACGATCGACTTAGAACACGCGGCCTTGATCAAGGCTCGGCGGGTAACCCGCGAACTCCATCTGCTTGACCCTGACAAGACCCGGTTTCGCAACCTCTATCTGGCGACCGCCCTGCAATCCGAAAAGGCGCTGGGCGGCCTTTCCACACCACTTCCCCGGGAAGCGGGCTCGGCCTATGCAGAGATGGCGGCCGCTGGCCTGGACGCGACGCTGGAGGTCTTTGATTTTGCTCTCGGCAATGATCAGATTGCCGGCGCCATTGGGGCCGTCGAAGTCCTGGGTGACTTGGGAGACACCTCCCTGCTGGCAACCGCAGATGGCCGCCCAGGAATGTTGGCTCGAATGCTGCGACACGAGAACCGGCGGATGCGGTTTGCGGCGGCGCAGGCAGTCCTTAAACTCGACCCTCAACAGCCGTATCCCGGGTCGAGCTACTTGGCCGAGACGCTGGCGTATTTTGCCAGCACGGGAGGCGTTCGCCGGATCCTGGTGGCCCATCCGCGAACCGACTACGGCCAGTTCGTTGTCGGTCTGCTGAGCGAATTGGGCTTCGAGGCCGACACGGCACAGAACGGAAAACAGACGATCAAGCTGGCCCATGCCTCACCCGATTACCAGTTCCTGCTGCTTAGCGACGCCATGGACCGACCGGCGATTTCCGAGTTGCTTCAACAATTGCGTCGCGACCCGCGGACGCGAAACCTGCCGATCGGTGTCATGACCCGGCAGGAAAGTGCCCGTCGCATAGAACACCTCGTGCAGGACGACCCGCTGAGCATTGCTTTTCCCCGGCTGCACTCCACCAAAGCCTTACAGATTCAAGCGCGCCGCCTGCTGGAGATGACGGGGCGCCGGAGGCTGAGCAACGACGAGCGGATGGAGCACGCCGAATTCGCCTTACAGGAAATCGGCAGGCTCGCCAGCGAGCCAGAAACCTATGCGTTCTATGATTTGATCCGGCACGAGCCGTCCATTCGCGGCGCGTTGGCGAACGGTTTCTTGACCGATGCCGCGGCACATGCGCTGGGCTTGCTGGCGACACCCGATGCGCAACGGACCCTATTGGAAGTCGCCAACCAGATGGCCCGACCCCTGCTGGATCGACAGGCGGCCAGCAAGGCGTTCGAAACGTCGGTCCAGCGACGGGGACTCCTGCTGACCCGTGGCGAAATACTCGCCCAGTACGATCGATACAACGAGAGCGCCAACGCCGACGTGGACACCCAGGAAGTGCTGGGTTCAATCCTTGATGCCATCGAAGCCCCCACCCAATCACAACCAGATGCCGACGCTGGCATCGCAACCGATGAATGATCGCAGCGCATTCCATGCGTGAGATCGACGGTCAACGCCTCTGATGTCCACTTTCGGCCATCTAAACAACCCGGAGACACTTGGCCCTCCCATCGCCGGGATCATCGGATCCGGTCCGGCGATGCAGGAGGTGTATCGCATCACGCGACGTGTCGCGCGGAGCAACGCGTCGGTACTCCTGCTGGGCGAGACGGGCACGGGTAAAGAGCTGATCGCCAACGCGATTCATCAGTTGAGCGACCGGCATGGACGGCCGTTCGTGAAAGTCAACTGCGGCGCGCTCAGCGAAAGCCTGCTCGAAAGCGAACTCTTTGGACACGTCCGCGGATCGTTTACCGGCGCGGTCAGCAATCGCACGGGTCGGTTCGAGGCCGCACATACCGGCACCATCTTCCTCGACGAAATCAATTCGACCACCATGCACCTGCAGGTCAAACTGCTGCGGGTCCTCCAGGAACGTGAATTCGAGCGGGTGGGGGACACACAAACGCTGCGCGTCGATACGCGGGTCATCGCGGCAAGCAACCGGAATCTAATGGACGCGGTCGCCGCGGAAAAATTTCGCGAAGACCTGTATTGGCGCCTCAACGTCGTGCCGATCCCGATTCCACCGCTCCGAGATCGCCGCGAAGATATCCCGGAATTGGTGGCACATTTTCTGAATCTGTACAGCGAAGCGAACGACCGCTTCGTCGTGCATATTGATCCTCAGGCCATGCAGGCGATGCAAGACTATCATTGGCCAGGCAACGTACGAGAATTGCAGAATTATGTCGAACGCGCCGTCGTGATGTCGGAATCAGACGAGTTGGCGCTGAGCCTGCTGCCCGAAGTGGTACGCGGCGGCAAAGAGCAGCGAGCCTCCCAGCTAAAGGGGGCCGACATGGAGTCACTGACATTCGAGATGGTTCAACAGGGCCTCGCCGGCGCGGGGCCAGGTGAGGACAGTCTGCACAACAAGATCGTCAATCGGCTGGAACGTGAGCTGATTGCGCAAGTAATGCTCGCCTGCAACAACGTCCAAACCAAAGCGGCGGCCAAGCTGGGGATCAATCGCAACACGCTGCACAAGAAGCTCAAGGAACATAATCTCGAGCTTTAAGCGCGGTGCTCATTCCGGATGCGCTGTCACCACTTCCAGAATCTTCGACTCGCGCTGTTGGAGTAGCTGCCCCTGCAAGGTCAACAGTCGCGGATAGAGAAACAACGCGATCGGCAGTTCCACCAAGGACACGAGCAGGAACAGGGGAAACCAGCGTCCGCCCGCGAATTTGTCCAAGAGAAGTTCGCAGCTCAGTGCCGCCAGCGCCGGAATGAGAACCAGCGGGAGCGCCATCATCACCATCATCTGCAGAAAGATCGGCCAAAATTTCGGCTGAACGGGCTTGAGGGATCCGGCCGCGACTGCCAGCGGCGCAAAAATGGACGTCATATTGCCAAGCAGGCAGACGAGCAAATAGACCGGGACGAGCTGCACCAGCGTGGCGACGAAATGCATCAGCGACATCGGGAGGACGAGTTGCACCGCCAGGACGGTAATCGTGGAGACGGCGATCGCGAACGATCCGAATGCCAAATTCTTAGCCAGCAAGATGTCTCGCCTGGCAACCGGCATCAACACGAACGCGCGAAAACCTCCGCGATCGCTTCCGAAGACGTTCACGAGCACCTGCATCATCCCAAACATGCTCATCGCGATCGCGCAGACGGCCAGGAACGGGTTGGCTTCGACAGGCAATTCCTTCAGCGGCCCCATGAAGATCATGCCGCCGAAGATCACGGCCATGATCAACGGCGATAACAGCGCCATCTTGGCCTCCGGCGCGCGAATCATGTTCTGGAGACTCGCAAGCGCCGCGACCGACACTCGCTCTGAACAGCCCGGCAGGGTCCTTTCCAAGAATGGTGCCGACTCGATTCGGGCGACCGTCTGGCGGACCGATCGCCGAGGCTTGGTCGCATTGATCTGCCCCGTATAAAACCGCATCGTCGCGCGATGCGAGCCCCACAAACTCGCCCCTCCCAACAACATCATGCCCAGCGAACCGAGCAACCCCGGCCACAGGTTTCCCACCGACGCAGCCCGCACCCCATAGGGCAGCCATCCCAGGGGAACGGCCAGGTTCACGATCGTCAGAGTATCCGTGATCAGAACCCAACGTTCGTCCTTCTCCCGCTCCTTCTTGGCGACCAGCTCATCCAGCAACTTTTCCAGGCGCAAGGCAAACTCGCTGTGCTCAATCTCTCCCTCTTCCAACTGCCGGGACAATTCGGCCCTGGCCGCATCGTCGGTCTCGCGATGCGCACGCCGGTGCTGCTGGAACGCCAAGTGGGCCAGGTTAGGAAGCTGCGTCATCAAGATGAACCCGACCGTCACGGCCGCGAGGATGGTCCGTCGCCGCCGCTTGTCGCGCATCAAGTTCGCCATCCAGCCACGAAATTGATAGGTCACCGCGGTCGTTAACATCACCACGCCAAATATCAGCGGGAACAACAACAGCATGGCGGCGCCGTGGGTCACGACCGATGCAATGCTCAGCCCCAGCATCGCCGGCAAGAACAAAATGATGGCGATACTCACCATCGAACTCAGGTAATTCAACAGAAAAGCGCCAGTCGGCGAGATCGGGAAATGTAGCATCTTCTCGAGTGACAGGAGCTCGGTGCGCTGAAGTTCAGTGACAACGCCCATCGACCACATGAACAGAAACGAGACGACGATCAGGTCCCAGACCAACATCATGTCGTCCGGTTCGGCTTTGGGGAGCATGACACAGCCCACGATCAACGCAACGAAGAATGCAATGACCGCCGTGACCAGCGCCCCGATCACCAGAGCGGTGGTCAGCACCGCGTTCAACACGCCCGCCCGCCGCCATTGATTGTAGCTAAGGCGCGAACGCAACCAGAGAATGAGTATCAAGTGCTGCCAATTCACGCAGGATCGACCTCGGCACGGGGCGGCGATGCGTCAGGTGGTTCGCCGCCCGTGGCGGGCGGGGAAGCACCCTCCAACCAACTCAATCGCTGGATGGCACCTTCGGTCGTTCCGACCTTCTCGAGGAACCGCTGCTCCAGCGAACTACCCTTGCGGAGCGCGTCTAAGGAAGTCTGTTCAACCAGCTTTCCGCCCGCAATGATTCCGACGTGCGTGCAGATGCGTTCGACGATTTCCAAAACGTGCGAAGTGATAAAGATCGTCGAGCCGCGGGAGACAAAATTCGCCAGCAGATCACGAATAACCCGCGAAGTTACGGCGTCCACGCCTTCGAATGGCTCGTCCAAGAAGAGTAACTCCGGGTTGGGAAGCAACGCCGCGGCCAGAGCCAGCTTTTTCTTCATGCCGTGCGAATATTCAAATGTCAGCTTCTTTCCCGCGTTGTGCAAATCCAAAATCGTCAGCAGTTCTTCGGTGCGTTCACGAATCAACTCCATCGGCAACAGATGCATGCGGCCGATGAAGGTCAGATATTCATGGGCCGTCAAATTATCGAAAAGGGCCAGGTCCTCCGGCACGACGCCGATCTGCTTCTTGATTTCGATCGCCTCGGCGGGATCCCAAGTATTCTTGCCCAACAGCGAAACGCTTCCCGAACTCGGGGCAAGGATCCCGGTCAGCATTTTGATGGTGGTCGACTTCCCCGCACCATTGGGCCCCAAGAAGCCGTATAAGGTCCCGGATTCGACCTTCAGTGCGACGTCGTCGACGGCACAGAATTCGTCAAAATAACGCGTTAATCCACACGTTTCGATGGCCAGGTTCATAAGCGAATACTTTTTGCCTCGAGGAATCAAAGGCTGAGAGCGGAACCTCCCATTCTAGCCACCGGCGCGCCGCAGAGCACAGCGGGAACGAGGAAATCCGCCACTTCTCTGCGCCGACCACAACGCTCCGATCCGACGTCAAACCACTCATTCGGCACCGCTAGCTGTGCCTGCTTGCGAATCCCCGTTGACCAGGCACCACTCAGCGGACCGCGCCCGGCGGTGCTGGCCGAGGATGACATGCGGCGGACAATTCAGGGCGTTTTTTTGGTCTTTTGGGAATTCACCCACCCGGCTAAAGTTCCCTCCGACAACGTCCCGTTACTGGACAGCGCCAGCATCGTTCATCGTGTCATCACCACCTAAAAACCAACATTCCAGGGATGGTCGCTACGGTATGAAATTCATCGAGAACCTGATTCTAAAGGCTGGGAGAATTCGCTCGATTGATGGCGACCTCTGTTTCGATCGGGAGGTCCTGGACGAGTTTCTCGCCGCACCGCTGGATCCCCTGCCGGAATTCGAAGGAGCGCCCAATTACGAACTCAAGAAGAAAGGGCGCGGCAAAGACCACCCTCGGTACGGCCGCTTCGTCTACGCGTTGGCCCGCCATTATCGGCCGGAGCACATTGTAGAAGTGGGGACGTTTGCCGGCGGAACGGCCGTCGGGTTCGCCACCGCGATTAACGAGAACGGTCACGGAAAACTCTATTGCGTTGACCAGGACTCCTACAGCAACGGAACTTTCCCGGCGGTCGTCAAACGCAACTTGGCTCGGATCGGATTCTCCGAATCGAAGTTACAACTTTGCTGTGGCGACTCGAAGGAATGGCTGCCAAAACTGACCGCCACGCTGAAAGAGCAGGTCGACATCGTTCTGATCGATGGGGACCACACGTACGAGGGCGCGATGATCGATCTGAAGAACGCCGTACCTCTGGTCAAGCCGGGCGGGTTCATACTGGTCCACGATGTGGATCGAAATCGACGCATGGACGAGGCGACGGCGGAACACCCGCATCCGGTCTATGAAGCGTTCCACCGGGTCGCCGCGGACCAGCAACTGAATTGGTGCATCTTGAAGTTCATACGCAAGCATTTGGGAATTCTCCAAGTTCCGGGTGCCCAGTCCCAGGTGTCGCGGGAACGGGCGGCCTGAGATGTCGCGCCGTGCGACGATCCGATCGGGTCGCACGGAGAGGTCAGCAGAAAGGGATCCACGCCATGAATGTCGTCGCGCATCTCCCCAAGCCGCTGAAGCGAATTCATTGGAAGTACCGCATGTTGCAATGGCAGATCCATCGGCAATTCCGCGATGCGGTGACCCTCAAGACGCAGCAGGGCACCTTCCGTCTGCCATTGGACACGCAGGATGCCATCAGTAAGCACCTCTACTCGCGCCGCGAATTCGAGTTGGAATGGGTCGAGGCATCTTTGGGCTTTCTGCGAAAACGGGGCCTGTGTCCACCCAAAGGGCAGGGCACCGTGCTGGATATTGGCGCGAATAACGGTGTGATCTCCATCGGCATGCTGGCCCAAGGCGAATTCGAACACGCCATCGCGATTGAACCCGACCCGCGCAACTTTGTCATGATGCAAGAGAATATTGCTGCGAATGAACTGGGCTCGCGTTTCACGTGTCTGAATGTCGCCGCGTCGGATCAACGCTCGGAGCTGGAATTCGAGCTGAGCGAAAACAACTTTGGCGACCATCGTGTGCGTCGCCAACGTCCCCTGGAGACTTCGCGAGAATTATTCAAGGAGTCACAACGGCGCGTGATCAAGGTGCCTGCGGAGACCGTCGACCATTTACTCGCCGGATTGGAGCCCGCCCTGGCCGACCAGATTTCGCTGATCTGGATCGATGTCCAGGGCTATGAGGGTTTTGCCTTTCAGGGTGCGAGCGAACTGATCGCGCGAGACATCCCGGTTGTCTCCGAGCTCTGGCCCTACGGCATCGAACGCTCGGGGATGTCCCTCCAGCAGTACTGCGAGATTGCCGGCGGGATCTGGTCAAGCTACTGGACCGAGCGGCATGGCAAGTTCCGTCAACATCCGATTTCCGAGTTGCCGACGTACATGGCAAAGCTCGGGCGGAGCTCCAAACACGATAACGTGATCTACACGACGTTTTGAAATGATCGTCGCGCGCGGTAGAATCCCAGTCGCCTGAGTGCTCTTTCTGTACTAGCCTCGTTGCGGGACTCCGTCGCCATGAATCGCGCCCTGTCGTTTGCTGTCGGCGATCGCTTGCCGCTCCGGTTCTGGCTCCCGTTGGGTTTACTGGGTGCCTTGCCGCCGCTGGCCGGCTGCACGCCCAATGAAGTGAGGTCCCTGCTGAAGGCCGTGAATCACGCCGAGGACCCACCGGCGGAAACGGTCGAGGCGGAACCCCCACCCACCATTGAAACCAAGCCAGCATCCAACGCTCAGAGCAGCGAGCCAGCATCCTCATTTGACGTCGATCCAGGCAGTGGTCGCGATGTCATGTTGATGGCCGGTTTTCAGTTCACGCCTCCGGAGACATTCAATGTCATCGAAGAACAGGAGGGGAGTGATTTTCGAGCCAACTACAAGCACTACCGCTGGTCGCGCCTGTCAGGTGGCGCGTGGTTTAGCGTGACGTTCCTCAGCGGCCTGGACTACGAAGGTCCGCGGGCACCGAAAATCCTCGATCAGCGCCTCGTTCCGCAACGGATCAAGTCTGCATTTGATCGTCTCGAACAGAACCACGCCTTGCGCAGCAATGGCTCACAGCAAGAACAGTTGGCCGGTCTGCCAACCTTGCGCACCAACGTCATCGGCCAGGTTGATGGTGAAGATGCCGTTGGCCACCTGTATATCCTGTACGATGGAAAGCACCTGATTGAGCTGGTGGCGCTGGCCACCGAAGCCAATCGAAGTGTCCTGAAAATTTGCCGTGAATCGGCGAATTCCCTCGCACGTGGCCCGGCCGCACAACGCTAGCAGCGTCCGGCGACCGCCGGAAATCAGGATTCTGCGACGAGGCCCTCTTGGACCGATGACGGGCGATTGTCGGGCCTCCGCCACGCTGATTCGGGTGATCTACCCGATAGAGAATCACCGGCCAGCTGGTAGAATTGAGTGATCGGGCCTCCTGTCGGCCCTTCCTCGCACCACGGCGCCAACGCCGATGTTCTCCATCTTTGACATTACGATCACGTGCTTTGCGGCCAGCTATGCGATCTGCCTGGCGCTGGAAGCATCGCGGCTGCTATTTCAGGCCCGCAGCCGCCATTTGTTGCTCTTGGGGATGACCGCAGCGGGGTTGTTCGCCCATGCAACGTACCTGGTGGCCGAATTGCGAAACCAGATGGCGGCCGGTACGGTCGCACCGCTTTCCAATTGGCACGATTTCTGTTTGCTCGCTGCCCTGGTCCTGGCCGGTGCCTACCTTGGTTTGACCCTGCGACGTCCCCAAAACAACCTCGGCTTGTTCGTGCTGCCCCCGATTCTGGGGCTGATTGGGCTGGCTGTCCTATTCCAGAGTGGCGCTTCATTTCCACGCGATGATGCCTTGATTGTCTGGCGGATGATCCATGGTCTCACCTTGTTGTTG